>JAPDPR010000033.1 GCA_034506335.1 candidate division KSB1 bacterium | reverse complement strand
CGCCCATCACCCCAAACAAGCCGGGGCCAAGCAGGTGGTGGATAAAGTTGTAGCGCACCACCGTGCCACGCCAGGTATAATCTCGTCCCGAATAGATCGCCCCCGCGTCGCCGGTCTCTTTCACCACATCGAAGATTTCGTTATACTCGATCAGATGTTCGTTCCCCGAAAAGTAGATGGCCTCGTGGGGAGCGTCGTGGATCAAGTTGTGGGACACCACGTTGCCCACGCCCTCCACCTTCACCGCGGGGCGATAGGTTAGGTTGATCCTGCTAAAGCGGTAGATGTGGTTATTGGTGGCAAAATGGTTGGCAGGGACCAGCGCCATCCTATCCCCGCCCGTCAAGTAGATTCCCCCATCGCCTGTATCATGGATATCGCAGCTTTGTACGCCGTGGCGCGCGCCACCGGAGATGACCACTGCGGTGGTGCCGATGTTGCGCATCACGCAGCCGGCTACGAGGTTATCGTGCCCACCCTCGATGCGCACCGCCTCGCCCCGGGTACACTCGAAAACAAGCCCTTCCAGTGACACAAACGCCGTCCCGTTTAAGCGTACCATCTCCTCGGCGAGCGTGGAGACCCATAGGTCTCCCGGGCGAAGTTCATCCGGCGGCCAGAAGTAGAGCACCCCCCTATCTGCGTCAATGTAGTACTCGCCAGGTGTGTCAAGCTCTTCCAGGACACTGAGGAAATAGAAGGGCTGCTCTTTGGTGTAGCCGTAGTGGTAGTGGGGTTCGCTCGGGTAAATCTCATGGAGCACCGTATCGATGTGGCCTATGGGAAAGTAGGCATCGGCCCAGTCCCAGGACCAGAAGCCGTGCATCCAAATCTCCTGCGGCTGGTGCCAGCGGGAGGGACGGTTCCCTGGGTAGACGAAGCGGCCGTAGTGGCGGCCACGAGGCAGTCCATCCTTGGGCGTGTGCGCCACGCCCTCATAGATGAGGCGGGGCCCGTGCTGCGGCACTTCGACGATCCGCAACCAGCCCTCATTCGGATAGCGGGCCACCTCCATCCGCTGTCCCCGGAAGAAGAGCTCCGACGGGGCCGGTACTACCGGGAGTCCCAACCCCGAGCGCTGGCGTCTCCCCACCTCGGTTATTCCGTGCGCCCGGAGGTCGATTTCCACCACCTTGGCACGCGCATCCGCCCCCAGGCAGGCCGCGACCTGCGAGTCTTGAACAGGGCGCCATTCCCTCAGGTTTCTTCCCCCTACCAGGCGCGCGGTATCTCCCGGATAGCTTCTCCACACCACGCGCCCTGTCGCGCAGCCGGAATCCTTCGCTGTCAACTCAAAAGTCTTGGTCAAGCAGTAGTCGCCCCCGCGCAAAAATATGGTGACCCCTCCGGCGGGAGCCTTTCCTCCTTGGCGTAGCGTCCGCACCTCTTCACGGGCCCGCTCCAGCGTCGCAAAAGGCCCATCGTCCCCCGCACGGGATGCCTGCGCCCTGCGTCCAGACCAGGAATCGTTCCCCTCAGGCGACACATACAGCGCCAACGGCTGGCTCACCCGCTCATGACATCCGACCATCAGCATCCCCCACACAAACCAGACAAGACGACAGAACCCTCTGCGCATGGCACCTCCGCACGTGGCGTGCTCCCGACGGCACGGCCATCGAATGGCCTCCTACTACCTTCAGCGTAAATGGTACGCAATTGGTGGGCAAAAAGCAACCACTTTCTTTGCGGGACAGAACGACCCCGGCCTCACCGAGGCCGGAGCCGCTGCGCGAGGAAGTGGTCAAACACGGCGATGCACAGCAGAAGGAAACCGACACTTGCCAGGAACAGAGGCGACAACGCGGGAAAACTCGGCAGGGCTAACCGCTCCAAGGAGTCGACGACTCGGAGAACGCCCAGCCATAGGGGGGAAAAGGCTCGCCGCAAGAGCGCGAAAACGCCAAAATAGATCAGCACCCCGATCCCTGCGGCTGCATAGCTCGCAATTCCCCCAATGGTGGCAACCTGGACGAGCCAGTCTCGACGGCGCTGCGCCCGCACCCGGGCCGCAACCCTTTGCGCAAAGTGCGCACGCAGCACGACTTCCGGGGGACGAGCCAGAGTCTGCCACAGCTGGACATAACTCCTTGCCTCCCGCGCGCATTCCTCGCAGCGCCTCACGTGCTCGCCCACCTCCCCAGTCTGCGGGGCGCCGTCCTCTATCCACTGCTGAAGTTGCCAATCAGTGGGGTGACCCTTCATAGTTCCTCCCGCCCGTAGCGGCTCAGCAGCCTTTCCTTCAGTCTCCGTCTGGCGCGAAAAAGATAGCTTTTCACCGTCCCCTGCGGGAAACCCATCACTCGCCCAATCTCCTCGTAGCTCATCTCCTCCACATGGTACAAGGTCAGAATGGTCCGGTAAGGCAATGGCAAGGCCATAATCTCCTGCTCCAGGTGCGCGGCAAGATCCTGTCTGGTGGCGGTCTCTTCCGGGGAGGGCAAATGCCCGGGGAGCTCATCCAGCGACACATTGTCCTCTCCGTCCAGCCCATACACGTCCGGCCGCTTCTTCTGCAACCAGTTCAGGCAGGTGTTGTATGCGATCTGTGCGATCCAGGTCGATAACTTGCATTCGCCGCGAAAGTGCGGCAGGTGCCGGTACACGCGCAGGAAGACCTCCTGACACAAGTCCGCGCGGTCATCCGGCTCCTTCACCAAACGAAACACGATGTGCCCCACCAGTCCCTGGAAGCGCTCCACCAGCAGGCGGAAAGCATCCCAGTCGCCAGCCAGGACCGAAGAAAGCAGCTCTTTTTCGCTTGTGACGCTCTGCCTCCTCCTCACACCCTGTTTGACCGACAGCCCCTGAGGATGTTGCACGGCCGAGCCGGCGTGCTGCAACATTTTTGCCCCTTGCCAGTCTGATGGAATGTGTGGCTAAGCAGGCGTTCCAAACAGGGAGGAAACGCACATGGAATACCTCGTGCCAATGGTCGTCTCTGTGGCCTTCTTTGCCAGCATCGCTTGGATTGTGAAGGTGCTGGCCGAAAACAAGACTCGCCGGGTAGCTATTGAAAAGGGTCAGACTGGTGAGGATGTTGCTCGCCTCTTTCGCAGCGAGGCAGCAGCAAGCTCAGCGCTGAAGTGGGGCTTGGTGCTCATTGGTGCCGGCCTCGGCTTGGTCATCGGGCTGTTCATCGTGCCTGAGAACGTGCGACCAATGGTGACCTCAAGCCTCAGCCTCATCTTGGCGGGGGTCGGGCTTGTCATCTACTACGTGCTTGCGAAGAAAGGGCACGTGTAGCTTTTTCACGCGACCCGGGCGGACGCCAGCCGCGCAAGCCCCGGCTGGCGTCTGCCCTCGACCGACCGCCACCACTCAGGCCCCTATCCTCATCACCAGCAGATAGAGCCCAATAATCGCTCCCACCAAAAGCCAGCAGATGACAAAACCCCAAATGTCTTGTTTGGTGGGCCTCCAGAACTCCCAATTGGTGCCCGGGAAGAGCTTATTGCGCTCCACAATCTCCGGATGCTCGATGGCTTCGCGCACCCGCCGGGCATCCTCTTCCAGGTTCGCCACTGCCGGCGTGTGCACGCAGGCGTAGAACTCGCGCAAGACTTTCTCGGAGTTCGGCTTGGTGACAAGGCTGACCAAGAAAAGAACCACAAATGGAAAGATGATGTCGAAAACAAAGGAGAGTGTGGCCAACTGCGGCTTGGACAGACTGCGCAAGTCCACACCCAAGAGCGAGATCAGGTACAACTGCACGCGAAAGATCCCTTGCCCCACCAGCGGCGAGTTGGGGTCATCGGGATTCTGTCGCACCACCGTTTCGTAAAAGATGCCCACCGGCGGACTGACCTTCTGCTTTTCGATGACTTCTCCCACTTGTTGGGCCCGACCCGCCTCCACGTCCTCGGTCACCGCCTTGACCCGCATGGTCTCCACGCGTTCGTAGGTCTGCACCGTCAGGCGCGGATTGGTGCGGTTGTCGTTTATGGCAGGCACCACATTGGGCACCACCACCGTGAGGATGATGGACAACAGCATCTGCACCACCACTGCTTTGGTGGTCAGGCGCCGCCAGAAATAGACCAACCACAGGGCCGGCCCGATGATCGTCCCCACCGAGAGCACGTACTTGAACACGACGAAGATGTCGTCAACCATGCGCGCAAAGTAGATGGTCGACCCCAGCACGACAAAGATGACAATGCGGCCGACCACTACCTGCAGCTTCTCGGTTGCGCGGGGTACCAGGGGAAGGAAGATGTTCTTGGTGAAAGCGGCCGACCATTCCAGGCTACTGGCGCTGATGGAGGACATGTTCGCCGCCATGATGGAGGCAATCATGAGCCCAACAAAGCCGACGCCGAGGAGGTCGCGGGTCATGTGCCCCCAGATGTTCGTGGGGTCAGAAAGCTGTCCTCGGTACAATCCCACGGCGATGAGCCCGGTGAGCGCCCAGCCGATCATGGCAAAGCGCTTAATGAAGGCACCGGTGACCATGCCCATCCGCGCCGAAAAATCGTCCTTGGGCGAGCCGCCGTAGGTGAAGTTCCGCGGCGGCAAAATGATGAGGTTGATCGTGACCATTGCCAACACGAAGTACCACGTGTACTCGCTGGTGGCCGCGCTGCCAAAGATTTCAAACATATAGTCCGGGACCCGCGCGTGCAGACCCCGGAACCCGCCAAGAGCATGCAGACCCACCGGCAGCAACATAAATGACAGAATCAAGATCATCATGCTCTGGATCACGTCGTTGAGCACGGCGGCAAAGAGTCCACCCAGCACGGTGTAGCTGCCGACGATCAACGCGTAGATGACGAAGAAGACATCCAGGTCCAAATAGGAGATGTAGGCGTGCAGTTCTTTGCGCTTCATCTTCTCCTGCAAGACAGCCAGGCGCTCTTTCTCCTGATCACTCAGCTCGCCATAGCTTTGCTTCTGCTGCAGGGTCTGGAGCTCGTTGAACTCAGCAACACTCTGGCGCTCCTGGACGGTGTACTCGCTCTCCGGCTTGACCATCATCGCTTGCAGTGTCTTGCCGGTGAGGAGATAGCCGATGGAGCCGCCGTAGATGGCGCTCAAGAGGACGTAGAGGGCAAAAAGCCCTGCAAGGAATTTACTCTCAAAACGATGCAGGTAAATATCTCCGGGGCCCACGTACCGCGCTCGCCTCTGTAGAACCGATACAAACCAGTAGAACGGGGTGAACAGCAGGGGCAGATTCTGGAACCACATGCCCGAAAGACCCTGGCGGTAGATCTCGCGCGCCACGCCGGCCGCCTGATCGGCGCTGGTGATGGTGCCAAAGTGCATGGCGGTGGTCAAGAACTTGCCAAAGCTGCGGCCTCCCTGATAGAAATCGCGGGTATCCTTGACCCGGCGTCGTGTCCAGGTCCCAATGAAGACCATGGTGGCAAAGTACACGAGAATGATTGCCCAGTCGATGAGGTGCAGTCCGAGAAGATTCACGCATGCTCCTCCTGTCTTTAGATCCAGTCGATCCGCGTTACAGTCCTGCTCTCTTCACTTCGCTGGCCGCCCTCGTGCGCCCGGAGTTCGCAGGCGCGTGGAAAAGCAGCTCAGCTCATCACCTTATGCACTCCAACTCCCTTGTTGAACCCCTCCCCCACTGTTCGTGGCTGGCAAGCACCATCGCCCCACAAGAGTTCCTCCACATGGCAGATAGACCTCCCGTCTACCGCGTCTTCCCCTCCCTTAGCTTCCTGAGCACGCGCAGGTCCTCTCTGTCTTGCGGGCGCTCTGCTGCTTCCTTCATCCGGATCAAGTCATCAAGGCTGGCAAAGTTCTCGGCTGTATCACCGATGCGTTCGACAACTCGCCTCTTTCACACCCCCTCGAACGTTACACCTGCCACAAATGGATGAATCTCAGTTTCCAGCACGTATTGACGGATCAACACTTCGTCAAAAGATCGTCAACGCGCAGATGGCTTACATCATGGCCGACCTCTTCGAGGGCTGCAAGGGTCCGGCGGGCGCTTTCCGGCGTCGGGTCAACAAAAAGATCTACGTCCAAAGTAGCGCGGGCATAGACGTGGACGGGAAAAGCCGTAGCCCCGACTACCACGTAACGCACTTCATGAGCGCTTAACGACTTCAACAGGCTTTCGATGTCCGCGCCTCAACAACACCTCGGCAATCTCTCGCGACCTGCGCACCATCATCTCGAAACGCTACTGGGTGGTCAGAGACCGCTGATAGGCCAGTTCAAACTCCAGTTCCGCGTCCGCGTCACGAGTCTCCAGTTCAAGCACGGCGCACCTGTGGCAGTCGCTCCAAATGCTGCTCGGTCACGCCCTCGCAACCAGCCAGCAGCGGCTCGTCGGGTGCAGCGCCGTGTTGGACCGCCGGTCACCGATTTCACTCTCCCGGCGACGGACTCGTCGCGATGGACGCCAACCTAGTCGACAAGAGGCCGGGCTTTGAGTAGGGCACTCACCGTCATGACCGTCGTGATCAGGACCACGAAGGACGCGTACCTGCCGGCCCAGATCATAGGGCCAACAGTTGACAAGAACGACGGGAAAACCGCCGTCCCAGCCGCCATTAGAAGCAAGAACATGCCCACTCTTTGGAAAACAGGTGCCTGCCCACCCTTGACGCGCAGCGCAACAAAGCCTCCTGTGGCGAGCACGACAGCCGTGGCCACGAATATCCGCCAGACGGTTGCCATGATTCTCACCTCCCTTCTCCGAGCCTGCGCAGCGCGGCCCTCGCGTATGCCCACTGTGTCAGAGCAACACCTCGAATGAGCCCTTAGAAGCCAGGTCTGATCAACCCTTAGGTTACCAAGGCCCAGGTCATCGGCTTCTCTACCTCTTCGGATACGGCGGCTTCTCCGGGAAGACAAACGGCTCGGCCTTGATCTTCTCCAACAGGAATGCAATGGCTGTCTCGAGTTGCTTATCATGGCCGGCCATTTCTGAAGCAGGGTCATTCTCCACAAGGATGTCCGGATCTGCGCCGTGGTTCTCTACCCACCACTGACCTTCCCGCCCGTAGAAGGCGTTGTTCGACTGGTGCACTAGCCCGTTGTCGATGGTAGTCTGCCCATTGACGATGCCCACCAGACCACCCCAGGACGGCGTCCCGATCACTGTGCCCAACTTGCGCGCTTTGAAATGCTGCACAAAGGCCTCGCCATCCGACCCGTTGTACTCGTTGGTGAGCACCACGAGGTGGGCATTGGAAACGCTGCCTGGATAACGGAAGGGGACCATTTCCTTCAGACAGTTGTAGGCCACCATCTTTCGTTCCAGTTTATCGATGAGGAAATACTCGGTCCAGCCCCCGCCGTTGCCGCGCACGTCGATAATGAGCCCCTTTTTATAGCGGAAAGCACGCCAGAACTTGTCAAATTGCGCCGTGTTGGCCGAGCCCATCGCAGTGATGTGCATGTAGCCGATCTCACCCCCACTGGCAGCAAGCACCTTCTTGATGTTGTCAGCCAGCCAGCGATTGTAGCGCAAACTGCTCTCTGAGCGCACCGGTTCCACCTCGTAGGTGGCGGCCCCCTCTCTGGCGGGCCTGGAGTTGACCGTCACTTTGACCTTCTGCCCCTGCATCACCTGGAGGTACTGGTAAGGATTCTCCGGCACACGGACCTCTGTGCCGTTGATCGCGATGAGAAAGTCGCCTTCCTTGATCTTGATATCCGGCCGCACCAGCGGGCCTTTCAGGTCGCGGTCATAGTCGGTGGGACCATAGATGCGGGCAAACCGGTAGTAACCGCTAGCGGTGGGTTCCAGATCCGCCCCCAGCAGGCCGGTAAAGGTGGGGTCTTCCGGCATCTGCCTGGGGCCCATGTCGCCTCCTGAGATGTAGGTATGCGACACGCACAACTCGCCCACCATCTGGGAAAGGAGCCAATTCAGGTCCTCGCGCGACCGGAGCTGCGGCAAGTATCCCCGATAATAGTCCCCCATGCGTTTCCAGTCGTGGCCATGCATGCCGGGGTCGTAGAAAAAGTCACGATACCAGCGCCAGGTGTCGTTGAAAATCTGCTCCCACTCTTGGTGAGGCACGACGCGATAGGCCATTTGCTCCAGGTTGAGCTTCTGGCCGAGGTCCTTTGCCGAAAAGACCTTGGCCACGGTGCTCACATAGTACTCTTTGCCGGCCCTCACCAACATGTGCTCTCCGTGGGCCGAGAGGCGCCAATCACTCACCTTCTTGTCAAGTACCACCTCCTTGGCCGCGCCAACATCGAAGATGTGCAATTGCCAGCGCGCCTCACCCTTGGGCGTGAAGATCTGATCGTACTCCTCCTCGCCAAAGCCCTCGCTGGACACCCAGGTCACATACCCTTTACCCCCTTTCAGGTAGAAGTAATTGCCGGCAGCCAAGGGCACCGAAAAAATGCGCTCAGCCATCCCGTCCAAATCAATGCGAAATTGCTTTTCGCCCTTCGCCTCACCACCGCCTCCCTTCTCAAAGGGCGGCTTTTGCCCCGCCTTCAGTTGCACGACCATCACTTTCACGGGGTTGGGAATCACATGGTTGTCCTCGAACACATCCATGCGCACGTCGAAATTGCGGTAGGAGAGGAAGTACAAGTACTCGCCGTCCGCGTCGAAGGAAGGATTCAGGCAATCGTAGAAGTCGTCCGTCACGGGGAAACTTTTCTTCTGGTCGAGGCTGTAAAGGAAAATCTTGCTGTTGCGGTTGTACTGGACGAAGGAGTAAGCAATCCATTTGCTATCTGGGGACCACGCATAGTCGCTGATCTCCCAATAGAACTCGTCGTTCTTGAGCTGGTTGGAGCAGGCGATCTTGGTGAGCTGCCCAGTCTGTACGTCCACGTAGTAGAGGCAAAAGTCCTTGGTGCCGAACAGGATCTTGCCCCCGTCTGGCGACCATTCCAAGTGGTACAGGGTGGTGCGCAGGCCATTGGTAAGCTGCTTCCACGGCCCTTCCTTGTCCAAGTCAACCAGGTAGAGCTCGTACTCGCCCGAGCGATCGGAGAAAAATGCCAGCCTCTTGCCATCGGGTGACAGTTGCGGATAGCGCTCCCGGCTTCCAGGGGTATTGGTCACATTGCGAGGCGAAGCGCCCTCCTCTACCGGCACCAGGAACACATCGCCACGTGCCTCCAACACCGCGGTCTTGCCGTCGTCGCTAATGGACATTGAGTGGATATAGTCTCTGGGGTTGATGGTCCGTTCCGCCAGCTGCCAGCTGTCACTCGGAATCTGGACGTCCACCCGCTTGCTCTTGCCAGAAGACAGGTCAAGGACATAGAGATACCCGGCGTGCACATAGACTATGGAACGCCCATCCGTGGACGGCATCTGTACGTCAACGTCTGTGTAGTTGGTCACTTGTACGATCTTGCCGGTGGCAAAGTCGTAGCGGTAGATGTTGGCAATGCCTCTCTCGCCCTGGTCTGAGACATAGTACATGGCCTCGCCAACCCACATGGGGTACGCGTTCTTGCCCACGTAGGTGGTGAGCCGCTTGAACTCCTTGCTACCAAAGTCGTAGAGCCAGATATCAGGGTACTGGCCGCCTTTGTAGCGCTTCCAGTAGTACTCTTCCCGGCCACGCGGGTTGTACACCATCTTCTTGCCGTCCGGAGAAAACGAGCAGAGTATCCCTCTGGGAACCGGCAACTTCTCCGGGTACCCGCCTTCCACTGGCACGGCAAAGAGCTTGACGATCGGGCGGAAGGTGTTCTCAAAGCCAGCCCTGTAGACCACCTTCTTGCCATCAGGGGTCCAGGTGACCACCTGGGCCGGGCCACGGTAGGTGAGTCGTCGGGGCGGGCCACCGTCCACAGGCATCACATAAACATTGGTTCCCGAATGATAGCTGGCCGAGAAGGCGATCTGCGTCCCATCCGGCGAGATCTTGGCAGCGAATTCGTTGCCCGGATGGCTCGTCAACCGTACTGCCAGCCCGCCGGTAACCGGCACGGTCCACAAGTCACCCTCAAAAGTGAAGACGATCCGGTCGCCCCGAATGTCGGGGTACTGCATGAAGCGGCCTTCGATGGCGGCAAAGGCAACGGCCCAGCCAACCAGCATCATAACAACTGCGCCCCTCTTCATAGCACTCCTCCGATTGATCAATTCCTGATGTAGACCCTAAGCTTTCCTCTTCCTCAAGCGCCTTACCGGGGCAGCCGTGCGGGTTTCTCTGACTCGCCGCTTCTTTTCTTCTTTCCAAGCGCTGCCCACCGCGTTTGGCTTAGCCAACCGTCCTCCAGCCCGCACAGTCGGTCACGGGCATATGGAGTTGGACGCCTGGTGTCATGAGCCCCTACACTCACGGGCTCCCTAAACCCTCATCTGCAGGATGAACGGCCCTCCCTGCAAGCTGTGGTCCCCTCGTTCTCACCCGAGCCGGTAGTGCCCTCCCCGCAGGTACCTTATCGCGCCAACCGCCCTTTGCCATACAGCACATGTCCGGCATCGCGGATGAACACTTGCCCATCGCGGGCGGCAATTTTCCCGTTGACCACCACGTAGCGAATCCCCTGCGGATACTGATGCGGCTCGGCAAAGGTGGCGCAATCCCTTACCTCCTCTGGGCTAAAGATCACCAGATCAGCCCAGTACCCTTTTTTGATAGCGCCCCGTCCTGTAAAGCCCATGGCTTGGGCCGGGAGGCTGGTCATCTTTGCGATGGCCTCGGGCAAGCTGAGAACCCCCCGCTCCCGCACGTAGGTGCCTAGCACGCGGGGAAAGGTCCCGTAGGCACGAGGATGCGGCGACCCCTCGCCCGGCACCGCTATGCCCCCGTCCGAAGCGATCATGGTGTACGGAAGTTTCATCAGTGCAGTGACGTCCTCCTCTGCCATCTGGAAAAAGATCGCGCTGGGTTGGTCGTCGCGTTCCAGCTCGATGATGAGCGCCGCGGCGTTTTCCACTGTGGGCGCCTGTCCTCGTAGTTTCAGAATCTCCGCCAAGTTCTTGCCTTCATATTCCGGATGGTTCTTGGCGCGCGCGATCAAGATAGTGGCCACCTTGTCAATGCCTCGAGGGGAGGTCAGACGCTTCTGAATCAGCGCCTGCTTGATGCGCTGATACGTGGCAGGGTCTTGCAGGCGCTGGACAAACGCCTCATGGCCGCCGTCGACCGCCCAACCCGGGAAGCTGCTGGAAAAGCCGGAGCTAGTGGCGGTATACGGGTACTGGTCCAAATAGACGCTCATCCCCTCTGCGCGGGCGGCTTCCACCGGCTGGGTGATGAGCTGGTACTCCCCCCACACCGCTTCGTCGGCCAGCTTGATGTGGGAGATTTGCACTGGCACGCCCGCCTCGCGACCGATGCGCAACGCCTCTTCGATGGCCTGGCGAATTCCTTGGCCCTGGTCACGCAGGTGCGTAGCGTAGATGCCGCCATACGGTTTGACCGCGCGCGCCAGCTCGATGAGCTCCTCGGTGGTGGAATACCGCCCAGGCACGTAGGCCAAGCCAGTGCTCAAGCCGATAGCTCCGGCACGCATCTCCTGCTCCACCAGCGCCTTCATCATCGCCAACGCTTCAGGCGTCACCACCTTGTCGCTGTCGCCCAGCACCAAGTGGCGGATCGTGTTGTGGCCAACGAAGGAAGCAAAGTTGATGGCGATCCCTCTGCGCTCCAGGGTGCGGAAGAGCTCAGCCAGGGGGTATTCCGAGTCGCCGCAGTTCCCGCCCACCACGGTGGTGACCCCCTGCAGGAGGTAGTTGAGCACATCGGGGTGCTCCGCGATCTGGCGGTCAGTGTGGGTGTGGACGTCAATGAAGCCAGGGGCGACGTATAGGCCAGTGGCATCGATCACCCGCTCCGCGTAGGGACGTTCGATCTCGCCCACAACGGCGACGCGTCCGCCGATCACCCCGATGTCGGCGCGCAGCGGAGGCCCGCCTGTGCCGTCCACAATCGTCCCCCCGGTCACGATCAAGCTGTAGCGCCTGCTCAGAAGGGTGCAGGAGAGAGTCGTCATCGCCAGCGCGAATACGATCGCTGTCAGAGCAAGCAAGCGCTGCCTGTTGCCCATGTACAGACCTCCAGCAAACGATTCAGCATAGCGTCAACATTCGATAAACAACGCTTCAGGATAGCCCAGCCAGTGGTTGACGGAGGCAAGGTGCCGCCGGAGCTGGCGGTAGTTAGGACAGTACTTTGCCACCAGTGCCCAGAACCTGAAGGAGTGGTTTGGCTCTCGCAGGTGCGCCAGTTCATGCACCAACAAATAGTCGGCCAATTCCGGTGGCAAAAGCATGATGCGCCAATTAAAGTTCAGGCTCCCCCGGCGCGAGCAACTCCCCCACAGGGAATGCTGGTTCTTGACGGAGAGCCGCCCCGGCGAAAGGCCCATGAGCGCCGCCCAATACCCAATGCGGGCGCGCAAGAGCCGCCTGGCCATCGCCTTGTACCACCCCACTACGCAGCCACACACGATTGGCGCACTAAGCTCGCTGGCCGATACCACCACCTGTCCCTCCGCGCAGTGCCACCGCGGTGACAGCCCAGGCGCACCCTGCAGGTGTAGACGAAACACCTGCCCCCACAGTGGGAGCGCTGCCCCTTCTTCCAACCGGAAAGGGGGCTTGGCCAATTGCCGTTCGCGCAGTAAGCAGAGGCGGTGCAGAATCCACTCCTGATGCCTGTAGATGAGATTACGCGTTTCCTCGGTGGACAGGCCACGGGGCACACTCACGACCACGGTCCCATCGTTCCGCACGGAAAGACGAAAGTGCCTTGCGCGCCGCTGGCGTCGCATCCGGCAGCGAACCGCATGCCCGGCAAGGTGCAGTATGTACAGGTCTTCCTCCACGCCTCAATTGTCGCTTGAACCGACTGCTCGCGCAAACGCCCTATAGTCTACTGAATTGTAACGAAAAACGCAACACAAAAATCTTCCTTTGGCCCATCTTTCCCACTCCTGGAGCACGGCACCCCCGGAACCGAACATCTGCGAAGATGGCTCTGCCCTTCGGATGTACCTTTCCTCTTGGGGTAAGCGATGCCATATTTGTTCACCATGGGCCACAAATCTCTTGACCATTTGCGAACTATTTGCTAATATTTGCCAGCCAAACTGTACTTGCCAGCATTCCGGACTAACTCAAGAGAATGCGGGTACGGCACGAGCTCACGTTTCGGACGCAAGCAGGGAGGATTTGCCATGAAAGGCGACGAAAAGATGATTGCCAGTCTCAACGCGCGGCTCGCCGAGGAGCTCACCGCGATCAGCCAGTACATGGTGCACTCGGAGATGAACGATGACTGGGGCTACCAGAAACTGCATGAGGCAATAGAGAAGCGGGCCATCGAGGAGATGCGGCATGCGGAAAAACTCATTGGCCGCATCCTTTTCCTGGAAGGCACGCCTATCGTCAGCAAGCTCAACCCCATGCACATCGGTGCAGAGGTGGAAAAGCAACACCAGAACGACTGGCAGGCGGAAAAAGGTGCCATCGACGGCTACCGGGAGAGCATCAAGCTGGCAGGCGACATTGGGGATTTCGGAACGCGCGAGTTGCTGGAGTCCATCCTCAAGGACGAGGAGGCGCACATCGATTGGATTGAGAGTCAATTGGACCAAATCAAGCAAGTTGGCATCGAAAATTACCTGGCGGACAAGATCGGCTGAGACTCTACGCCGCTTTTTAATGTGGTGCTAGCTTTTTCGCCGCGGGGTGACAGCACATTTCTCCTCTGTCACCCCGTCTCTTTTGGACCGACGCTGTTGGAGGGCACATGGGAAGAAGGCGAATATTGGTTCTTCTTGTTGTGGCGCTGGGTGCAACGACGATTCTTGCCCCTGGACACGCGTGCACCACGGCAGTGGTCTCCGGCAAAGCCACCCCGGACGGCAGGCCCTTGCTGTTCAAGCATCGCGACAGCGACGCCCAAGAGAGTCGCCTTGTCTACCTCACCGACGGACGCTACCCGTACATCGGCCTGGTGAACGCCGGCGACAGCTCAGGTGCCGAGGTATGGGTCGGCTGCAACAGCGCGGGCTTTGCCATCATGAACTCGGCTTCCTACAACCTCAATGTGGGCGATACCACCAAGCTCAAGGACCAGGAGGGGGTGCTCATGAAGCGGGCCCTCCAGAGTTGCGCCACCGTGGATGACTTTGAACAGCTCCTTCGCAC
Source organism: candidate division KSB1 bacterium (assembly GCA_034506335.1). Lineage (NCBI taxonomy): Bacteria > Pseudomonadati > Candidatus Zhuqueibacterota bacterium. The sequence goes on along the minus strand of JAPDPR010000033.1, from coordinate 27,594 downwards.
GTTGCCCAAACCGCTCGGAGTGGAAGCCAATTTCGGCGTCATTGACGCACAAGGCGGGGCAGCCTATTTTGAAACCGGCAACTATGGCTTTCGCAAGTTCGACGCCACCGACCCGGCGGTGGCCCCGTTCGGCTATTTGATTCGCACTAACTACTCGTTCACCGGTGAGCGCAAGCAGGACTATGGTCTCATCCGCTACACCGCCGCAGAGCAGCTTTTCTACAAAGCCGCCCTCAGCAACCAGCTTACCGTTGAGTTCTTGACCAAGACCGTGAGCCGCTGCCTGCGCCATGGGCTGACCGGGGTGGATCTGAGCAAAGACCTTCCGGAGACCGACGACCAGCCGACGTTTGTCAGTTTCGCCGATTTCATCCCTAGGTTTAGCTCTTCCGCTTCGGTGGTCGTTCAGGGGGTGAAGCCTGGAGAACCGGTGGCGCTCACCACGATGTGGACGATGCTGGGCTTTCCCCTCTGCGCAGTGGCCGTCCCCGTCTGGGTGGCGGCAGGACCGGATTTGCCCAAAGTGCTTGTTGCGGACGCCAAGGGCAAGGCGCCGCTATCAACGGCAGCGTTGACGTTGAAGGGACGCTGCTTCCCATTCACCAGGGACTCTGGGCGCAACTACTTGGACTTGGCGGCGGTGATGAACAGGCGGGGAACAGGCATCTTGCAGCGTGTGCTGCCGGTGGAGGAGAGTATAGCGGAAAGGGTACGGCGCAGCGTCCAGCAGTGGGAGCAGAAGGGGTTTGATGCCAAGGAGGCGCAGACACTGTATCGCTGGATTGATGCCACTGTGACTGCGGCCTATCGCCGGGAGTTCGGGCTCATTCTCCAAGACTGAGGCGCCACGGCCGCGGAGTCGAGGCCCAATCCGCAACAGCGTTGTACTTTTGGTGATGGGCTTGGCCCCTGAAGTGCGCCGGCGCCGGACCCGTGGTTAGGAGCCGAATGGCTACCTGGGAATCCCAGAACGCGCCGGTGGTGTTGCGCTCCGGAGTGCATCGGCTTCATGCGATGCAAGCCGACTTCCCCACCCCGCAACGCATAAAGGCGTTGCACTCCAGCCGCCCCCCCGAGGGGCAGGGCGCGTCTCCACCCGGCAGTGCATAAAGGCACTGCACTCCGGCCGCCCCGTTGCGGTCGCCCCTAAGGTGGTCCTTGGCGCTCCAGTTTCTGCCACGGATCGCGCCAGAGCCTGTTTATCCTCCGCAGCACCACAAACACAGGATAACCCGCGATACAGACCACCATGCCCGCCAGTGCAGTCCACGGCTGGGTCACGGCCACGGCGCCCGGGACGATGAGCATGCACAAGATAAAAACTACCGGAAGCACTGGGTAGCCCGGCACCTGGTAAGCGGCAGTGCCTCCTCTCCGGCGCAGCACGAACAGCGTCGATGCCACCACCGCGATGGTCAGGCAATCCAGGAACATGATGTAGCCCACCATCTTCTCGAACGTAGCCAGGAAGGCGATGGAAAGCAGGATGGTGGCCACAAAGAAGGTGAGGGTAAACTCTTGCACCTGCGTCCGCTGATTGACGCGCATGAAAATCGGCGGGAGCACGCCGTCGGCGGCCATGGCATAGTAGGCACGCGGGATCTGCATGAGGGTGACGTTGAGAAAGCCGAGGGCCGAAAGGACAATCGCCAAGGAGATGAACAGATGGCCCACTTCGCCAAAACAGCGCCGGGCCACTTCTGCCGCCACCAACTCTGCACCCGCCACCCCAGCTATTCCCAGCACCCGCACATAGGCGCCATTCAGCAAAAGGTAGCAGGCGAGGATGATCGCGATGCCCCAGAATATCCCCCTGGGCATGGTAGCGCGTGAGCTCTTGATGTCCGCGCCAAAGTTGATGGTGCACTGGTAGCCTCCATATGCGTAGAGAACCGAGATGAGACCAGTGCCAAGAGCAAGCGCCCAAGGTCTATCACCTGCGCCCGGTAGAGTACTCTGCTCCACCGCTCCCCTAAACCTGATTGCCGCTACTACGATTGCCGCTACCACGAGGAGCTTCAGCACTGTCAGCACATCCTGCGCCCACGCCCCAGTTCTAATGCCCGCGTAGTTGATGGCAAAAAGTACCAGAATGAGGCCGGCGGCAGTGAGTTGGGTGGCCTGGGGCGTACGCAAGTGAGCCGGCAGGAGAATGGGACAAAGGTACTCGGCCGCAGTGGTGGCCACGGCTGCAGCACCGACCCCGTTCACGAACAGCACGTTGATCCAGTTGAGCATGAAAGCCAGCCAGGAGCCATGGCATTCGGCCACCACCTTGTAGTAAGAACCCGCCTTCGGAAAGCGAGAACCTATCTCCGCGAACGTCAAAGCGCCGAGCAGACTGATGAGCCCTCCGGCCGTCCACGTGGCAAAAAAGAGCCGTGGCGTCTTGGTAGCGGCAGCGACCATGGGCGGCGTGCGAAAGATCCCCACGCCAATGACCAGGCTGACGACGATCATCGTGGTGTCAAATGTGTTCAACTTCGCCTTTATGCTCATGGCCGCCCTCTGCTGAAAACTCAGCCACTCTGATTCCGTGCCAAGGGAGCTTAGCGCAGCTCAACTCTTATCTCCTTACTGCTCTCCGGCACCTTGACCCACGCGATCTGTCGGCTCGCCTCGTAGCACCAGCCGCGCTCCGAAGCCTGCAAGGCGTCTGTGTTGTCCACTTGCGGCAGGAGCTGCCCCTGGAGCATCACCCGGCGCGGCGCTGCCTGAGAACCGTTCACTCTGAGTAGGAGATGCCTGCGCGGCGGCTGGTAGGTACCACGCCTTGGCCCCAAAACCAGGCGCATGGCCTGACGGTCCTCTGTCACCGCGACCACGCGCACAGCGAATTCACCTTCTTGGTATGCGAACCCATCGCCTGCATCTTCGTACACCGAGTCGACAAAGGCACCTTGTGCAGGGTACAGACTAAGGATCAGCGGCGCCGAGGGCTTCTCACCCACATAGTTCACCGGCTCCTGCATCGGGATGAGCGACCCTGCGCGCACAAACAAGGGTATTCTCTCCAGAGGTGCTTCCACCATCATGCGCACCGGACCCCGGTGAGTCCGATTGGTGTAAAAGTCGTACCAGTCGCCCTCCGGCAGATGGACCCAGCGCATGCGTGCCCCCTCGTGGAGCACGGGTGCCGCCAGGAGGGCGTCGCCCAGGAGGAATTCGTCATCTAGCTCCCAGGTCGCCGGGTCCTGCTGAAACTCCATTACCAGCGGCCTCATGACCGGCAGGCCGGTCAGCGAAGCCTCGCGAAACACATTGTAGAGGTACGGCAAGAGCTCATAACGGAGACAGATGGCCTGCCGGTTGAGCTCCTCAAAGTTTTCGCCAAAGGCCCAGGGCTCTTGATCGCGGGTACCATGGGAGGTGTGGTTACGGCACAGCGGCGTGAGCGCACCCAACTGGAGAAAGCGCGTGAACAGCTCGGGGCTCGGGCTCCCTTCGAAGCCGCCGATGTCGAAGCCGACAAACGGCACACCGGACAGCCCCAAGCCCAGGCACATGCTGAGCGCCAGGCGCAGGTGCTCCCAGTTGGCCACGTTGTCACCCGTCCACACGGCAGCATAGCGCTGCACGCCAGCAAATCCTGCCCGGGTGAGAACAAACGGGCGCCGGTCCGGACGCAGCGCACGTACCCCTTCATAGGTCCCGCGCGCCATGTCCAGACCATAGACGTTGTGGACCACCGGGTGATCCACCATCTGCCCATTGTGGGTATGCTGGACAATGTCCGGGAAGGTGCCACCCCACACACCAGGCTCGTTCATGTCGTTCCAAAAACCAGCCACTCCGTCTCTGACCAACCCCGCATAGAGTCCTCCCCACCATCTGCGCGTCTCGGGCCGGGTAAAGTCCGGAAAGTAACAGTCCCCAGGCCACACCTGACTGATGTGCAGGCTCCCATCTGGCAGGCGGCAGAAGTGATCGCCTGCCAACCCCTGCGCACACACCCAGTAGTTGGGGTCAACTTTGATGCCCGGGTCGATGATGACCACCACTTTGAAGCCCATTGCCTCAAGATCCCCCAGGAGCCGCCCGGGATCAGGGAAGCGAGTGGAGTCCCAGGTGAAACAGCGGTATCCATCCATGTAGTGGATGTCCAGGTAGAGGGCGTCGCAGGGGATACCCTTCTGCCGGAAGGTCTGCGCCAGCGTGCGCACCTCTGCCTCTGGATAGTAGCTCCAGCGGCACTGCTGGTAGCCCAAAGCCCACAGGGGTGGCAGAGGCATGCGCCCCACCAGCTCGGTATAGCGAGCAAGCACTTTCTTGATGCTAGGCCCGTAGAAAAAGTAGTAGTCCAGCTCACCACCGTCTGCACCAAAGGAGTAGTACGCCTGGGTCCCTGCGGCAAACTTGAACGTGCTGCGATGGGTATTGTGGAAAAAGATCCCGTAGGCGCTGCCGCGGCGCAGGGCGATGAAAAAGGGATGGGACTGGTAGAGCGGGTCGGTGGCGGCATTGTAGCCTGGGTAGTCGGTGTTCCACATAACCCAGGCGCGGCCGCGCTTGTTCAGGCGCCCGGTCTTTTCCCCCAGGCCGTAGTAGAGCTCATCCTGGGGCATCTTCTTGAAGCACTGCACGCGCGGGCCATCCCAAGCCATGCCCATCGCCCCCTCCTCAGTGCACACCTCCTTGCCATCACTCGTGTAGAACGCCACGCGACACGGCCTGCGCCGGACACGAACCTCCAGCTCCTCGGTGTGCAGGGCAATCTGCTCCGCATCCTCCGTCATGGTACAGATGACTCGGGGCCACTCGTTCCGAACCACGGCGTAGGAAAACTCTGGCGCACACTCGCCGGTGGGAGCAAGCCGCACGCGCACGAGGTCCCGGGCAAGCACCGAGATTTCCACCCGTGGGCCGCCGCAGTCGAGGGTTAGCCGGTTGTCCCGCCACTCGCTGGCGCGCACATCGCCCACGCTGCGGTAACCGCCAGCAGCCAGGTGCGAAGCAGTAAGGGCACACGCAGAGACTATGGCACAAAGCCGCTTGATCATCGAGGACTTCCTCCATGCAATCAGACACTACATGTTGCCTCTTTGGAACCTATGAAGAGGAGAAGCCCCTGGTCCTGCCTGACCGGGGGAGACCATCGTCCGAGGGAGCAGACATCGCTTGGGCGCAATGGCTAGCTTAAGGGCCTCCCTACCTTCGTTCTCCAGCTACTTGCACGAGTACCGTGGTCCCTGCGGGTACTCCTTGGACAAAAGCAGGAAAGAAGGGGCTGCGATATACCGCCTCTACCACCGCCTGGTCAATCAGTGGCTCCAGTGGTGCAACCACTCGGCAGTCGACCACACGCCCCTTGGCATCGACGGTCGCCTCCACGCCCACCGTCCCGGACCAGCTCTGCGCCCCGCGTGTCAGCTTCATCCGACGGCGGATGGCGGCAACACCACCCACCGGCACGCATGGGAAGACGCGGTTATCCTCCTTGAGCAGCGCCCCCATCTCCGCATCCACCACCGTCAGCTCGCCGGCAGCCCAGCGGTGACGTAGCATAGTCAGCCAGCCATCGAAGGCGCTCAGCGTGGCGTCCCGCTTTGCCCGGTCCCTCACACCAGTCGCGCGCCACCGGCCAAAATGCAACGCAGTGCAGGCAGTGTTGACCAATCCGGTCCGCACACCGCACTGGTACAGCAGCTGGTAGTCGTCGAGATAGATGAACGTGCTGTCCTGAAAGAGCATCTCTTGCAGGAGTGCGAAGGCCCCCATGTAGTCGCCCATTAGCATCATGTTGCCGACGGCGCGGTGAAACGTCTCCAGGCGCGCCTGATGATCCGCCTTTGCGTGCAGGTGCCGCGCCGAGGAGCACGCCGCAAACGTCAGCGTGCAGGCCAAAGCGACCAGGGCCAGATTCGCGACCGCGGCGCCGGGCTGGGATTTCCACCGTCTGCCTGGCTCATCGGCGCGCCCCAGGAGACGGCAAGAGCAACTCTTCATGGAACAAGTCCTCCGGGCTGATGACCTGGAGCACACAGTCGTGCAGTGGGTCCAGCTCGGACGCTGCAGACGAATCAACACCTGCCGCGGTCTCGAGCCCGCTCTCTTCTGCAGCCGCCATGACGGCTTGCGCCCGGGCAGAATCTGCACAGGCGACGGCTAAGACCCTGCCCTCTCGCCTGGCCAGCACAAGGAGCGGCCCTTCGCCCCCTGTGCGCGAGGAAAGGACCCTCTGCGCCTCTAAGTCGAGCGTGAGCAAAAGGGGTTGGCCCGACAGAAGCCTCCCCTCTCCGAGACGCCTCCGCAGGTAGCGCAGCAGCACGTCCTTGAAACAGTCCCCACCCCCAGCCAGGCCGCGCCTGAGGGCCTGTTGCCCCTCAGGATTCAACTCGACCGCTGCCTCCAGTGCGGCCTGGTATTCCTCGGCAGTGATCACCCCGTTATTGCGCATGAGATGGAGCACCCGCCGCTGATGCCCCATGACCTTTTCATAGCGCAGAAACGGGTTGCGGTACTTGGGGTTCGGCAGCATACCAGCCAACATCGCCGCCTCGGGCAAGGTGATGGCGCTGGCCGGCTTGGCGAAGTAGTAGCGCGCCGCTGCCTCCGCCCCGTACACGCCCTCACCCCACTCGACCACGTTGAGGTACAGTTCCAAAATGCGGTGCTTGGTCAGGACCTTTTCTATTCGCCGCGCAAGGACAATCTCCCGAAGCTTACGAGTGATGGTCTTCTCCTTGGTCAGGAAGGCATTCTTGGCCAGCTGCTGGGTGATGGTGCTTGCGCCGCGTGCCCATCTCCGGACCTTCCAGTCCCTGACCAAGGCCTCCTTGATCATCTCCGGGCGAATGCCTTCGTGCTGAAAAAAGGTGTCGTCCTCACTGGTGATCACCGCCTTGATGAGCCACGGAGAGATGCTGCCAAGCGGTCGCCAGATGCGGCTCACCCCACCGGTCACCGAAAAGATAAACCTACCCCCTGCGTCGCGCACCTCGGTAGCCAACGGAGGACGGTAAGCGCGAATCGTTTCCGCATCGGGTAGGTCATGGAGCAGCCACCACAAGGCGCCAGCGACCGCGCCTGCGACCACGACGCACGTTACCAGCAGGGCCACCAGGCAGCGCCACCACCACTTTGCGCCTGTGGAGCGTTGGGCGACAACGTCCTCCTGAGGTTCACACATCGAGTCGTAAACCCTTGCCCCGTGCAGCCATTGTTTCCCTAACCCTTCACGCTCCCCAACGTCAACCCCGACACAAGCCACCTGCTCAAGAAGAGGAACAGCGCCACGACCGGGATGCTCACCAGAATGGCGCCCGCCGAATAGAGCCCCCAGGCCACCTCCATATTGGACTGAAACATCTTCAGGCCAAGGGGCAGAGTAAAGAGCTCCTGGTCCTGAATGAGCACATTCGCCACTAAGTATTCGGACCACGCGGTCATGAACGAAAAGAGCGCCGTGATGACCAAGGCCGGTGCGGCCAGAGGGAGGACGATTTGCCAAAAAGTCCGGAACGGAGAGCAGCCGTCGATGGCTGCAGCCTCCTCCAAGCTGAACGGGATGGTGTCGTAGTAGCCTTTCATCTGCCAGGTGGTGAAAGGCAAGGCTGTGGCCGAGTAGGCAATGATCAGCGCCCAGTAGGAATCGTAGGCCCTCAGTTTGATCAGCATGATGAAGAGCGGCAGCAGGAGCATCGTCACGGGGAACATCTGCGTCATAATGAGCCCCACCATGGCCTGATCGCGACCGGCAAACCGGTAGCGCGAAAACGCATACCCTGCGGCAGCAGCAAGGCCCACGCCTGCCAGGGTGACCACCGCCGAAACCAGGCTGCTGTTAGCCATCCAGCGCAGAAACGGCTCCTCGAGCAGCAAGCGTCGATAGGACTCAAGCGTCGCATCCGCAGGGATGATGGCCAGCGACTTGCTGAGCAACCGGTCCCCTGGTCGCAAGGAGACCGAAAACACGCAAAGAATCGGATAAAGCGCAAAAAGAGCAAACAAGCTCAGCACCACATAGCTGACCGCCTTGCCGAGGGGCGACAGTGTGCGTGGCCCGCGCATCGGATCAGTACACCGCCTCCGTCGCTTTCGTCCGCCTGATAAAGCTCCAGCTAAAGGCCAGCAAAATGGCAAAGATGACCATGGAGAAAGCCGCCGCATAGCCCATGCGGAAATACGTGAACCCCGCCTTGTACACCCAGGAGACGAGGATGTGCGTCTTGTCCGAGGGCTCGCCCCCATTGCTCACCAGCCAGACAACGTTAAAGTTGTTGAACGTCCATATCACGCCCAAGGTCACCGCCGGTACCATCACCGGTTTGAGCAGCGGCACGGTGATGTGCCGCAGGCGATGCCACCACGAGCTGCCATCTATGGCCGCCGCCTCGTACAGCTCGTCCGGTATACTCTGGAGGCCACCCAAGGCGACCACCATCATGAACGGGAAGCCCAGCCAGATGTTGGTGAGCAGGCATGCAGCGAATGCGCCCCACTCGGTGGAAAGCCAAGGGATCTTCACGCCGAAGGCGCGCTCGAGAAGCAAACTTATGGCACCATACTCCGCATTGAACATGCCGCGCCAGGTCAAAGCGGTAATGTATTGCGGCACCGCCCAGGGGAGGATAAGGATGGTGCGAAAGACCGACCTGCCGCGCAGATCCTTGTCCAGGATCAACGCCAAGAACACGCCGATGACCACGTGGCAGACCACGTTGAGCACCGTCCAGAGGCAGGTCTTGGCGAGGAAGTACCAGAAGAGGCGGTCGCCCAGCACAGAAGCATAGTTGCCCAACCCCTTGAGGCGCCAGTCTCGGAAGTGGATCAAGTTCATGTTGGAGAAGGAGATGACCACGTTGTAGATAAACGGATAGGCGATCACCGCCGCCATGACCACCAAAGCGGGGAGTACGTACACGTACGCGAGACGGTTGACGTGCTTCTCGTAGGCGGCCATGACCTTACTCCTTCCCCTCCCGGATCAGGCGGAGCGCGCGCTGTTGCATCTCCGCCGCGGCACGTTCCGGCGACACCGCCCCGGTGAAGAGGCCCTGATAGCTGGGCCGCATAGCATCCCAGATCATGCGCAGCTCGGTGACCACCGGCATGGGGCGCCCTACCAGGAGCTGATCCAGAGAGTGCTGCAAGAGCTCATTGTCGCGCACCACTGGATGGGTAGAAGCATCGACCCGCGAGGGGATTGTCCCCGCAACCTTGCTGAACTCCAGCTCCACCTCCGTGGAGGTGAGAAACCGCATCAGCTCCACCGCCATCTGCAGGCGTTCGCCCTTGAGATTTGCGTTGAGCGAATAACCCAGCGGCGACACCATGGGGGTTGGCCACAAACCCGTCTCATCGATCATCGGGATGCGCGCTAAGCCGATATCGATGCCGCTCTCGATGTAGGTACCCCACGACCAGGGCCCGTTGATAATCATCGCAGAAAGCCCATCCTTGAACAGCGCATTGGCAATCTCATAGTCGCACTCCACCGGGATGATGCGATGTACATGCGCCAGTTCATAGATCAGCCTGCCCGCCTTGATCACCGCCGGGGTGTCCAGGGTGGGCTGGTTCTGCTCATCCATGATCCAGCCGCCATAGCCTCCAATGAACGGTACCACGAAGAAGGGCTCCGTGTAGTTCCAGGCCAGGGCGTAACGGTCCGGCCTCCCATCGCCATTCTCGTCTCGACAGAACCGCCGGCCGAACTCGATCAACTCCCTCATGGTCTTGGGCGGCTCCTTGACAAGAGCCTTGTTGTAGACCAGGCAGAGGTGATTGCCCAGCCGGTCGGCCACCTGGTAAAGGTGGCCACGGTACCAGGTATTAGCGACGATGGGCGCAGTCAAGAAGCTGTCCAGGAACGCCTGGCTGACCAACGGCTCGATGGGCTGAATCACCCCCAGCTCGACAAGCGGGCCCACGTTGTCGCTAGCACCATGCAGCAGAGCTGGCCCGCTCCCTCCTAAGGCGGAAATGATAAAGTTGGTGCGGCACTCCTCTGGCCCATAGAAAAGCTGCCCGAACTGCCAACCCGGGTGGCGTTCAGCGAAGCGAGCCAACTGGGCAGCCAAGACCTGCCGCTCCACCGGCCGCAACGAGGTCCACACCATGATGCGCCGCTCGTTGCGGGAGCAGCTCACCATTAGGACGGCAAGGACAGCTATGAGCAGCCTGTGCACCATACGCAGATTGGCCGACTAGCTCGTGTGCGCCCCCTGAGCCCTCGCCTCTTTGCCCAGATGGCGGAACCAGTTGAAGTACAGTCCCAGGGAGAGCACCACCAACAGCACCGCACCGTAAACAAATTGGTCCCAGCGACGCATGATGAGCATCATCCAGAGCAGGAACAGCACAAGTTGCCACGGCACGGCCATGAAGGTAGACGCGATGTCGCGGCGGTGCTCGCCGCGCAGTTCCTCGCGCGCCTGCGGAGGGAGCACCGACCGCACCGGGGCCCACCATCCGAACGGGCGCGTGATGCGGTAGAAGTTAGCCAGCACCTCCCGGTCTGTGGGCTTGGTCAAGAAAGTACCAACGACCGTTCCCACAAGAGAGCTACCGGTGGCGATGCTGAAGGCAACGTACTCGGGAACGTCAGGCAGCAACAGGCGCTGTAGAATTGCCGCCACCATACCCGCTAACGTGCCAGCAGCAAAGCCGTAGCCGTTCATCCGCCACCAGTACCAGCGCAGCAGAACCGGAAGGAATAACCCCGCGCTGATGCTCATTGTGATCCATCCCCAAATCTGGTTGATGTTCCTTACCACAACGCTGAACAGAAGCCCGATGAGCACCACGACGACCGACGCCACACGCCCGTGGATCATGAGGGCGCGCTGGCTGGCCTTGGGGTTGATGAAAGCCTGGTAGATGTCTTTGACCCAGTAAGCGGCGCCGGCATTCACGGTGGAGTCGAAGGTCGACATCGCTGCAGCCATGAGGCCTGCAACCATCAATCCGCGCACGCCGGTGTGCGTGAGATCCCGCACCACGACGGGGATGACGGTTTCCGGGTCGGTGATGAGCTGGTGGCTCGCGCTGTAGGAGATGCCCAACACCGCAATAGCGGCGATAAAGACCCAGCGGAACGACAGGAGGAATATCCAGAAAAGGCTCAGCAATCCTGCCTCGCGATCGCTGCGCGCCGCAAAGTAGCGCTGCACGATGAACCCACTACCTCCGCCGCACCCCTCGATGGTCACTTTGATGAGGTAGAAAAGAATGCTTATGCCAAACAGGTTGTAGATGGAGTAAGCTGAGTCGGCGGGAAAATCTACTTTCCACCTGGGGATCGCACTGGTCCATGTGGCGCGACTGGCCTCAATGGCCTGAAAGCCGCCGTCCTTGAGGGGTACGGAGATGGAGAAAACCTCTGGCAGCGACACCCGAAACGAGAGGATCGCAGTGTAAGCAATCACCACAAAGATGAGGACCCCCTGGAACAGGTCGGTCCACACCACGCCGTACAGCCCGCTGGCCACGGTGTAGATCATCGCCAGGACAATCATCAGCGTGGCGGCCCAGAATTCCGAGGACATGCCGAGAAATGGAGGGATGCCGAGAAAGGTGCCGATGAACTTGCCCGAGCCTACGGCAAAGTAGGTGAGCATGGCAATGGTCATGACGAGGGTCGAAATGGCGGCCACCAGGCGGGCCACGTCGCCCTGGCGGCCATTGCCGAAGCGGAAGCGCATCCACTCGGCCATGGTCATCACCTGCGCACGCCTTTGCCATTTGCCCGTGAAGATCATGAGAAAGGCCATGAGCAGGGTAACCCCGCCGCGAATTTCAACAAACAGGCCGCTGACGCCAAGGGCGAAGACCCAGGCGGTGTTGATCATCGTACCACTCACATCAAGACAGGAGGCCATGCCCGACGACCCCAAGAGCCACCACGGCAATCGCCGATTACCCAAAAAGTAGGAGTCGATGCCTGCAGAGGCCCGCCGTTGCAGCACTAGCCCAATGACGACCATGGCGATGAGATAGATGCCAACCACTCCGTAGTCAACCAAGCTCATCGTGTCTCCTCCGTTGCTTCTCCTTTCCGTTCCGGTCCGGTGCAAAACATTCTACCGCGCCAGCACTACCTTGGTGGTTGATACGCTTGGGCCCGCACGAACACGGATGAGATAAACGCCGCTGGGCACACGGTAGCCGCGGCTATCTGTGCCGTCCCAGGTGATGGCGTGACCCCTCTGGGCGCTCCCCTCGATGTCTATTTGCCTGACCTTTCTGCCCCGGAGGTCAAAGACGCCCGCCCTGAGTGGACCCCCGACGTATCCTGCACAAAGGATCACCACCGAGTCATTGAATGGATTTGGGTACGCGGAGACGGCGAACTCGGCCACCTGAACACCATTGTCCTCCACTGCCGTCCCGTTCCAGAATGGATTGAATTCGAAGACATCACGGGATGTGAAGGGCTTTTTGGTTTTCAGCACAAAAACATCTCCAGGCCTCGGGGGCTCGTCCCGGGGCAAGCCCGCGAAAGTGATCGCCCAGGTCAATTGGGGTCTGCCCTCGGCCTCGCGGGCAATCAGGAAAAGCTCGTCGCCCGCGGAAATCGTGGCATCGGCATCAGGGTCATTGTAAATGAACTCCACCGGACTATCGGTGATAACTTCGCGCACCCAAAACATAGTCGGTAGCGGCTCGGCTCCCCATAGATCGCTGGAAAGGGCCACGAGTTCATCGCAGACGGCGATCTCATAGTCAGCTGGCCACGGAACGCCGGAGAGCACCTCGGTACCCAGGTCCACAACGGGCAGGTAAACACGATACCGCAAGGTCGACGCGCCCACGACCCAACCGGTGCTGTCCTCATTCACCTCGGGGGCTGGCAGATCGCTGACCACCAGCCGCAAACCGTCAAACAATGGACCTTCGCATGTGCCGTCCACCTGGGTAGCTCCGCCTACCAGCTGAACGCCATCGCCCACCCTCCACACGTCGTAGCGTGTCGGACGCTCTTGGAAGGTCACGCGGTACAAAGCGTCCCTGACGTCTTCGTGGGAAACAACGTGCACCGCAACACTCCCGGAACCATTGCCTGCCACGTGCCTCACTGCGCCCGGACTTAGCTCAGTGCGTTCATTCTCTACCGCAAAAAGGCTCGATGTATCCGTAACCGTGACTGTGCCATCAAAGCAGCTCACCAAAAGGCGGTACCGTGTACTGTTCTCGTAGGCAGTGGTTTGCCATTGAAACGCCTCGTTCCCACTTCGTCGTTCGAACAGAGGGTACCAGTGGCGTCCATCGTCAGATGAGTATGCACCGCTCACAAGGAGCAGGTCGCCGTCAGCGTCCTCCGCGCTCCAGGCAATGAGCTTGGTCCCGGAGATCACCTCTCCTTCGGCCGGACCCCATACCACCAGATCCGGCGCGCCATTGCCAGGGTTATCCACGGTGAACTTCCCAGGGGTCTCTGCCAGTCCGACGAGAGAATCGGCCACGACCATCACGCGTAACCGGTAGCGCGTGCCATCTGGGACCTCGGCCGTATTCCACAGAAACGACGTGTCTGCCGAGGACATGGCCAAGAGGGATTGCCAATGGGTGCCGTTGTCGCGGCTAAAGGACACCAACGTCAAGCCCCCGTGCAGAGGTCGACCAGGAGACCACATGACCACAGTCTGCCCGTGTACGCGATCGCCGGGTGCAGGGAGCACCAAGCGCAGGGGGATGTTCGTCGCCGGGTTTTGGAACTTTTGCCAATGGAGCGGAAGCGTGACGCGCATATGCTCATCGGCAAAGTACCAGTTGTGTTCGGCATTGGGGCTGAGACGTATCTCCTCGAACTGGTTCTCCAGCCCCCGTGAGCGAAGCACCTCGACCATATGCTGGGCACGTCGAAGATTGCCCGCCTGTTCGCTGCCGGCACTGTGAATGAGAAACTGGCAGGTAGCCAACAGCACAAGCCGTTGCTCAGAGGCATCGCGCACGAGGTTGCAGGGGTTGTAACTCAACATGACCTGTACGTTCCGCGGCCTACCGAAGGCAGGGTCAAACAGCGATGAGCCCAGCCAGGTCTGGTCATCCAGGGTGCCCGGTGTGCGCGGATCGTCAAGGTCGAGCCACATCAGCGTCCCATCGTAGGATCCCGCCGAGCAGAAGAGCTCCGGATGCCTGGTGATTAGCATCATCGCAGTGTAGCCGCCAAGCGAGAAGCCGTCCACGCCGCGTTGCGTTCGGCTAGGAATTGTCCGATAGTGGCCGTCGATGTAGGGTATCACGTCCTGCACGAGAAAGTCTTCGAAACGGCCCGTGCCGATGCCAGCTTTGCCGCCAGCGGAGCTGACTTGCACGAAGTTGACCCCCAAGCCTGGCACAGTGTTGTCGTCGGATGCGAGGCCAGGCATGACCAATATCATCTTGCCGATCCTTCCCTCGGCGTAAAGCTGGTCTGCCACATCCTGGATGTTTCTGCCTCTCCGGCTGCTGTCCTCCTCGCGATTCACCCACTCCCGCTCGTGACCCCGAAACAGGTACACAACCGGGTAGTACTCATGTTCGGCGCCATAACCCGGAGGAAGGTAGACGTTCATGTTCTTGTAGATGCCAAGGGCCGAGCTGAAAAAGGTGATGCGCTCCACCCTCCCTTTCACCTGAGCGGGTGCGGCACGTAGGCCGAAGATGAGGAGACAGCCGACCAGAGGCAAGAGTTTGCCCACTGTTTCTCTGCCGATGGGGCTTGTTCGCCACGAGCTCATCGCACCCGTAGTACCTTCCGCACGTGAACCTCTCCAGCCGCTATCAGGCGCACAAAGTAGATGCCGCTGGGAGCCTGCGCGCCACCCTCGTCGGCGCCATCCCAGCACACTTCCTGCTCACCTGCTTGCTGGAGGCAGTCCACCAGCGTTTTCACCTTTCTGCCGCACACGTCGAGCACGTCCACCCGCACCGTGCCGTCCACAGGCAACCTGTAATGCAACACGGTAGCGCCGTTGAAGGGGTTCGGATAGTTCTGGGCGAGCTCCGCCCTGCGCAAGTCCTGTTCCAGGGTAAGCCGCGGCACTGCGACTGTGAGCTCCGGAAGCTGGAGTGGCTGCTCAAAAGTGCTAATGGTGAACACCGCCACCCCGTAGGGCGACAGACTCACCTGCAGAGTATCCAGCAGAGCGCCCGGCATCAACGCCGACCCGCCGTAGTAGAGATCGTTCAGGAAGTACGAAGCCGAAAGGCTAAAGTCCTGGCTAAACTCAGCCCATGAGGCAGGCTGTACCGCCACCGCACACGAGATCGGCGTCCCGGAAAAGTTCATGATTACCACGCCATTTTGGTCCTTCCAGGGGCGGCCAAAGGCGTAAACCTCCGGGGCAGTCGTAGACAACCGCACTTGCACAGAGCGGTCTGCGCCATCGATGCGGTAGTCGCCGTTGGTGTCTTCAAACTGGCGACTGAACGCGGGGAATTGGGCCCGGATGTGCGCCAGCTTTTGGTAGTGCCGGGCCAGCACCTGGCCCGCGGGATTCTGCCAGTTCACTGTGGAGCGCACCCTATAGTCTCGACTGCCGGACATCCCATAGCCCATGCCCACTTCCTGCCCCTGGTAAAGCAGCGGCAGCCCAGTCGCCAAGAAAATGGCTGTCGCAACGGGGACCGTCTTTTCGATGCTGTTGTAACGGTAGGCAACCCGGTCTTCGTCCTGATTTTCGAGAAAACGCAAGAAAAGCGAGTTGGGACCTGGGCGGTATCCGCCGTTGTACAGACGAGCGTCAAGCGTGGCAATGGCCGGGAAACGGTCGACGGCACCGCTGAGGATCCAATCGTAACCCACGTCCATCCCGCCGCCCAGGTCGGCATATTGCACCTCGGAGCCGCTGCCCGTGCCGTTCGTCTCGCCGAGGATCATGATATCGGCCTTGGCAGCCCGGAGAGCCCGCCGCAAGGGCTCGTCGAATGCACTACGCCCGTAGCGACGATGTGGCCCCCAATAGACATCAAGGCGAAAGCC
Source organism: candidate division KSB1 bacterium (assembly GCA_034506335.1). NCBI lineage: Bacteria > Pseudomonadati > Candidatus Zhuqueibacterota bacterium. Next base: position 11,687 of record JAPDPR010000033.1, on the reverse strand, counting down.
ATCGATGTCGTACGTGCGCAGCCAGTAGGTGTACACTTCCAGCATGTACCGCCTCGCCTCCTCGTCGGCCCAGTTCCAGTTGAGCAAGGCATCCGAGAAGCCGGAGTAGTACACGATCCCATCGGCGGACACACTCTGCCCAAGACCGTTGTCATCGTGGGGGATGATGGTGTGTTGGTAGAAATCGTAGTACCTGCTGAATCGCTTCTTGGTGCGCACGTCCAATGCAAATGGGTGTGACCTGCTGGTGTGGTTGGGGGTGACGTCCAGAATCACCCGTATCCCTAACTCATGGGCTCTCCGTACAAAGTATCGAAAATCGTCCTCAGTGCCGTACACCGGCTCAATGCGGTAGAAATCGACGATGTTGTACCCGATGTTGGTCCCTTGGTCAAGGGTACCTTCTACATCCATGACCGGCAGCACCCAGATGACATTGAAACCCATGCGTCGCACATGGTCCAAATTGTCTGCCGCGGCGCGCAAGGTCCCCTGTGGTGTAAATGAGCGCACGAACATGCAGTAGACCCGTCCGTGTGTCACCCAGCTGGGAACAGTCGACAGCGCTGGGATCACCACTTGCGAGTCGTTGAGCACAGTGAAAAAGTTGACTGTGGAGTTGGCATGTCCATCTGGGTCAGTTGCGGTCAGTTTCAGGGAATAATCGCCAGGGATCGGCGGAATGTCCAGATCGAACGTCGAATCGGTGCGCCCCTCCACGCCCGCCAATGTCGCGGGATTGGTGTCCTGGCAGGACCACAGATAACTCACGGGCGCCCCCTGGGGGTCGTTGCCCCTGCCTGCCACGCGCACCTTGCGCCCCACCTGGGCGAATACTATCTCTGGCTGCGGCACCTGCGGCAATGGGTAGCGAAGACGCAGGGTATCCGAGTTCGCGGTCAAGCCTGCCGTGTCTGTGACAGAAGCGACAAACTGGTTCTCCCCAGAGCGGAGGTTCACCGTCCATTGGTATTCGCCGGAGGCAGAGGGTTGAAACACCAGGGGGTGGCTGCCGATCTGATAGAGCGTGACCGACCGCGCCGCGACTCCCGGGGCAGTGCGCCAGCGTATGGTACGGGCTGCGGCCCAACAGCTGTCTGTGGATGGCGTCTCGAAGTACACCGCACCAGCTATATAAGTAAACGAAGTAGAATCACATGCTACACTGCCATCCCTGGTTCGCACAGTCACTAACACCGTATGCACCCCGCTCCCAAGCGAAGGCAGGGAACAGCGCAGCAGAGAGAGTCCCTCAACCATTTTCCCCGTAAAGTCGCTCCACACGCGCCCGTCGACGGTCACCGTAGATTGGTCAGCAAGAAGGGAGTCCCCTTCGCTCACGCATATGGCCGCAACAATGGTGGGCGCCTGACCACTCAAGACCGCACCCTCGGGCGGCCACAGCTCAAACACCATGGCCGGCTGCACGGGAAGAACGGAGTTGTTGTTGTCGGCATAGTTGATGCGTCGATTGAGAGGATCGGTGAACCATTGCCACTGTGCGCCCGATGGATCATAGTGCTCGTGGAACTTGTACTGCTGCGTGGTTCCTACGGTCAGGGCGATTCTCTTCACGTAGAAACCCAAGGAGTCCACGTATTCCATTTGGGAAGGCGCATTGGGGTAGATGCGACCATTGCTATTGGGGCCCCAATTGTTGAACGTTCCAGGCACAAAGGCCCGCACCACCCTCGCCGAAGTGGGGTAGTGGCGGAACGTAACGTTGACAATGCCCTGAGCCTCCACTTGCTGGGCGTAGAACGCCAAAGCGAACAAAAAGCCTATGGATCTCTTTGCCCTTTTCACGCCCGCTTCCGGTGAAATCCTCACCGCGCATGGTGCCATTGCGAAGAGGGGAGAAAGCAGCGAGGCTTTCTCCCCTCAGGTACCTCTACTTCTGTGCTGAGCAGCGGCCCCTTACCGCACCAACACCATCTTGGCCGTCCTCACCACCTGGCCCGCCTCCATCCGACACACATACACCCCACTCACCACCTGACGCCCCACCTCATCCCGACCATCCCACCTCACACGGTACACCCCTGGCACCTGCTCCTCATCCACCAATGTCGCTACCCGCACCCCCAACAGATTGTACACCTCCACCCGCACACGACCACCACGCACCACCTGGTACCGTACCTCCGTCTCCGGATTAAACGGATTCGGATAGTTCCCTAACCGATACTCCCTCGGCACCTCCCGGCTCACCACCTCCACCCCCGTCCGCGGCCGCTGATTGTCATAATCCCACGCACTGTAAAACACCGGATCGATGCTCCCAAACTGCGACGCAATCATGGACGCAGGCACACTGTCATCGATGTTCTCAATGTGGTTATTCCCATAACCACCCTCATTGTCTCCTCCGCCTACCCCAAACTTGAACTCCTGACCCACCACATCATTCGAATCCGGCGAATAAAAACACACCAACGTGTACACCGTGTCCCCCGCCACCAGGTCACCATGCGTCCCATCATCGTACATCCGATGCGCAGGATCCGCCATCAACCCCGCTCCCCAGGTGCCCCATCCTCCCGTGGCCGGCCCGTTCATCGCCACCCCCCACGCCACCACCTGATCCGGCGACGTCACATGCAACGTCCCCTGAATGTCACGCAACGTGCTCCCCGCCCTCACCTGGTACACCGCAGGACGCGCATCACACGTAAACGTCACCGTCACCGGCCGCGCCACCACCGCCGTGTTCCGGAACAACGGCATCCGGTGGATGTCCGACTTGCTCGCCACCACATCCTCTATCGTAATCGCCCCCCCACCAACCGGATCCTGCACCCGCCGCTCCGCCTCCCCCACCGTCTCACCCGCATAGTAAAAGTTATAGTATATCTCCCGATACTCCACCCCGTGCTTCACCTTGTAGTACTGGTAGTCCAACTTCCCCCCAATGGTCGTCACCACCGTGTCCGTGGCCGTGTACCGCGACGTAAACCCTATCCGCCGCATCTGCTTGGTCCGTACCCCCGCCGCCGTCCCAAAATACCCCGACCGCACCAACAACGTGTCCCCATGCGCAAAACCAAAATTCGCTATCGCCTGCCCCAAATCCGCAACCCACGTCACCACCACCTGATCCCGATGCTCCACCGCTCGAGGCCGCTTGTTGTCAAACCAAAACCAGTGCACCGTCGTGTCTACCCCACTCACATCCACATGATTCTGCAAACTCGGATTGTACACCAAATTGCCCCAATCCTCATCCAACGCCGCCCCCGCTCGATGCACCACCACCTTAAACTCTAACCCCTTGCCCGCATACTGATCCGGCACATGCACCGCCCCACTGTAAAAATACCCCCCACTGTACTGCCGCGACCCCATGTTCACATGGTCACTCTCCCGCACCAACGGGTACGTCCGTCCCCACGACAGCTCCCCCGTCTGTCCCCAATCCACAGTGTTCGAACCCCGCAACCCTATCACCTGCGCCCCAGGATTGAAATCCTCCCACCCCTGCACATTCACCCGCACCCACACCACAAAACTGTTCGGCTCATCCACCCACGGCCGCGCATACTGCTCCGCTCCCCACAACCACCCATTCACAAACTGCAACGGCAACGTCGTGTCCGCATTGCCCACCACCAACACCCGGTTCCCCGTCGCCACATCCCCCTCCCATCCCTGGTGCTCCCACTCCGCCCCCGCATACACCGTGTCGTGCGCATTCGTGTAAAACTTAAACTCCACCCGCTCCCCAGGCGTAAACTCCGCAGTCCCCTTCCAATAATCCCCACCCACATTCTGCAAAAACACCGGCGACGCCCCACTCCACGTCAACGGTCCCCCACTCCCTCGCACCTGCACCGTCGAACTCGCCCCCAACGTGTCCGGCACCGTCGCCGTGTTCGCTAAGAACGTAACCCGGACCTTCGACGGCGGAAATGCGGCACGATAACGTGCCCTCGCGGCCTGCACGTTGGCAAGGAGATCTGCTAATCCGTCGCCGTAGACTACCGCGTAGGTCAGCACCGCTGAGTCGCCAGGGGCAATGGTATAAGCACCGGCGTTCACGTTGTAGATGGCTCCGTCCGTGCCGAACGTCAGAGGGCCATCAAAGCCGGTCTCGCTCAGCATCTTGAATCGTGTGGAATCGTGCGCCTGGTCCGAATTGGGATCCGGCGAATAGTCGTGCCAGTCGAGAATCTTATAGGAGTAAGGATCCCCAGAAACCAGTGCAACACCCAGGTGGGGCAATTCCGTACCGCGGTAGTTGTAAGCGATCTGGTGGGTGGCATTCCACTCGCACGTGCCGTCATAGCCCGCGGAAATCATCGGCACTACCGTTGCGGCAAGGTAGAGCTTCATGGCTTCGGCGGCCATGTTGACCACAGCAAATCGCGCCAAGAAAAACTTGTCATTATTCCACCCATACAGGTGCACCCGCACATGCACATTGGGCGGAAGGTTGGAGTAGCTGTTATCAGCCACCGTGTAGAGCTCGACGTCGGCCTTGGTGGGCGTCGCCAGCTTATACGCGTTGATGACTTTGTTCGCGTCCTGAATGTAGTCGTAGACCGCGTCCTTCGAGAGACCAGCCGACATACTGATGCGGCCTACGTGGCGGGTACCCGAGTTGCTGGGGGCATAAAGTCGAATCTGACCCGCGTTGGTCAGATACATGCCCACCGCGCCGGTCTCTCCTCTGGCCTGTGCAAACAACTGAGACCCAATGCCCAGCACAGAAGCCAGAGCGACCACGAAAACGACAAGCTTCTTCATAGGCACCTCCCTCCTTCAATGCTCCGTTTGCCTCAATCCGCCCTGACAGCCCTTCCGCCTCAGCACTCTGCCCCTCTGGTCCCCCGAATCCCCTCAAGTTCCCCCTTACCGCTTTGTGCATCACCTCCTTTTGCCCTAATTCGTCGAAACGTGACCAGCAGTCCCTGTGCTCCTGGCCCGCGTTCGAGAGCCATGCTGTAAGAACCTTGACTTAGAACTCCAAACCCACGGAAAACCGTTGGACGTCCTCGAGAAGATCGAAGAAAGAGTAGGCATAGTCAATCCGCACCGAAGAACGAGCCAATGGAAGTCGCACCCCCGCGCCAAGGGTCCAGTTCTCCTGGTCATAGTTGTATCGGTACCCTGCCCGCAGGAAAGCGATCTGCCGAATCCCGACCTCTGTGCCGAAGTTAAGGCGTTCGTTGTTATCATTCGGGTGGGCCGCATCCACTGCCGCACGAACGGCCAAGAAGGGCGAGCGGTACACGTCGAAAGCGATGCCCACTTGGAAATGCAAAGGCAAAGGATACGTCTCGGTTTTCAGTCGGGCGGGGGTCAGGCGGTTGCGGGGGACCGACACGTTGAGGTCATGGACCACATCCAAATCGCGGCCGTCCAGCTTTAGGTCTGCGCCAAAGTTGGTCATGGCCATGGCGATTACCAGGTGCAGAAAGTCGAGCCGATACTGCGTCCCCACGTCAAACGCCATGCCGCTGGCGCTTTCATGCCAGATTCGCTGTCGCACGTACTTGGCGGTGACCCCCACAGACATTCGGTCGGTCAACGCCCGCGCGTAGGTGACCCCCAGCGATACGTCCTGGGCATCCCAAAACTCACCGCTGCCCTCCGGCTGGAGCTCTGTGGTGACCTCCATCTTGTCCATCCCTAAAGAGTTCACCGAGACACCAAGAACGCCCCACCGATCCAGATTCAGGACGTACCCAACCGAAGTCAAGTGGACAGTGGAAAACCACTGCAGGTGGGAGAAGTGAACTGCCTGACGCTGGACGTGGGTGATACCGGCAGGATTCCAAAACAGGGCCACGGCATCCTCTGCCATGCCCACATAGGCACCGGCCATCCCTACCGCCTGCGCGCCGACCGGAATCTGCAGGAATTGCGCGCCCGCGGTACCCACATTGGGGTTCTGGCCAAAGAGGACGCTAGTCCCTACCAGTACCGCAGCGATTATCGCGGCAATCGGAAGATGAGTCCTGTTCATGCGCCTGAGCTCCTTCACTTGATGACAGCAAAGCGGCTGAGGTGACGGGCTGTCTTGGTGCTCACTATGTAGAAGTAGACTCCAGGACTAATCTCTCGCCCGCCCTCTGCGCGCAAGTCCCAAGTCTCGGTGCCAGTCCCGCTCGTATGATGGATCGTCTTCACCAGATCGCCATCCAGAGTAAAGATTTGTATCGTACACTCTCCCGGCAAGTGGATGAACTGCATCTGACGAAGCGGTTCCCGGCGTAGCTCGCCGAACTCCGGCTCAAAAAGGGAAGAGACCACATAAGGGTTGGGGACCACCTTGACCGCGGCTAACTCATTGCTGCTCAGCCTTGGCAGAGTGAACCGCGTCTGGACCGCGAAAGTGTAGCGGTCCCCTGGACGAGGCGGATCGGGGATGTTCGTGTGAATGGAAAACACATTCCCTTCTCCGGGCGCGCTCTTCTCGTCGAACACGATGCGGAGAGCGATGCCACCGAAGGTCACCGTGCCGCCACTCGGCAGCGAATCGCTCCGGGCGACCATATTCCCCCCTTGATCCTTGACCTGGAACACCGCGCGCTGTTTCCCTCCCGGGCCCATGACCGGATTGGCGAAGGTGAGGGTATAAGTCATCTCCTGAATCTTGGACTTGTCGACGACCGAGGGGGTAATTTCCACCATTGCCGCGCCGCTCACGCGCGCCACCGGCTCCACGTACTCTGAAGGCACGACCTGGAGGAGTAAGCCGTCCCCAGTGGCCAGCCAACTTCTGTAACTCAGCACCCGCGGGGTGAGCACCAGGATACCGTCGGAGCGCCGGACGCTGATTCCTGTCTGGATCACTAGCGAGTCCCCTGCCTCCGGCAGCAGGGTTGGCGGCGCCGCAGGGTCAGGATCCGTGAGAGTCAGCGCCAGCCCCTCGAACTCAATGGTTTCACCTGACGCGTAAGGATGGCCGACGACAAGACTCTTGTTCGTTGTCTGATTGCGCACGTTTAGGCGACCAGCGGCGTCGAAACTGACGCCATATAGGTGACCGGTAGCCTCTTCCGGTTTGACCACCGCAACGTGCGCCTGTGTGTTGAGATTACCTCTGGCGACGAATGCCACTGGCGGGAACGTAACCTCATAGTGGTAACCGCCGCATTGTGCGTCATCCGCCACCCTCACGCTCAGAGAGAAATCCGAAGGCCCGGTGTGCTCGATTGACCCAACAGATCCACGTACCACGTCCAATGCCTCTGTCCGCGGGACTGCTGCCACGGTGTTTTTGGCGGCTACGGTGTTCCCCCGCGGCGACTCAAGGCTCTCTACCGTCGAGTCTCCCCGGTCATAGCTGGTGATCGTGTACCAATACTCAAATCCGTTTGTGACATTGGTGTCCACGTAGGAATACTGCAGGCCGGTGTCCTTGCCAATGCCATTGACAACATCAAACTCCGCCAGAGGCACGGGGTCTGGCCCAACGTGCGGATTCTCATTGCGGTCGATCTGGTCCCAGTGCACCCCGCCGTCGATGGACTTGTACAGACGGTACCCTTCAAGATCGAACTCATTGGAGAAGGGGTCCCTCTCGCTTTCAGGGACATTATCCCAAAACAGGGTCACACGGCCGTCACCGGCAACGGCCGTGAGAGTAGGTGCTGACGGCGGCTTTGCCATTTCAAAGTCTAGCTCTGCTGCCCTCAGCGCCATCAAGGTGTTTGACAACAGCTGCCCCAGATTACTCCCGGCCACAATGGCCGTTACAAACCTCAGTGTATCTCCCACCGGCAAAGTATATGGTCCAGAGCTCATTATCGCCACGACATCCAGTCCGGTGACCGGGATGGTGTTGGGGTCATCGTAGTGGAGGGTGGGCAAATTCCCAACGTGGAAATACCGATTGCCCAAAGGAGACTCGAATAGCCGGCGATCTGAGCTCATGATGCGATACTGAACCGTATCGAGGTCCATATCGTCATCATAAAGGTTGTAGTGCCAATCGGTCACCCCCATCTCCTGACCGTTCACTAAGGGCGTCTTCAAGAAGGCACAGCCAAAGTAACCCGTAGTGTTGCCTACCCACTCGGAGGTATAACCATCATCGTAAAAATAGAGCAGATTGAGTTGTTTCTCGAAGCCAATACGGTCGTCGGCATACTCCGGGTCGCCGCCCGACACATTCCCCACGTCAATGTCCACATAGAGCGCAAAGTACAGAGAGTCAAGATCCTTTTCGCCCTTGTTTATCACGTCAAATATGAAGAAAAGCATATCCTCGAGGCTCTTAAGGCCATAAGCGTAGCTGGTTTGAGCGATGTGGATTCCAAGGCGTTTGACCGTATTATTGCTGTCGCTGTACACGCAGAAGGCGTCTTGATCCGATTTGAAAATGGGGTTGCCGGAGGCATCGCGCACTGGCCACCCTGTTGCCGGCCATGTGGACGGGTCATCGCTCATCGCCACCTTCGCCAGAGCGGGATTATGGTAGCCACCCACCGCTTCCCATTCCTCGTTGGTGGTGAAACGCCCCTGAATCACATTTCCGGGAATCCCCACGAACGGGTTGATACGGTAGATGTAGTGCCGACCGCTGCCGTACGGGTATTCACCACTAGGCCCCTGACTAAGACGCCGGGGATAGAGCTTGCCCCGGTTTTCAAAGAACAGACCGATATTGCTGGCATTGTGAATGCCGGCGGCTCTGTCCTTGATGCCTGCGGGCTTGTCGAGCTGGCCCACTTTCTCCTTGTCATCTTCCCAGCCGGTGGGAGCCGTTTGCGCGCCCGCCGTGGAAAGGCTCGCAGCTATTATGCACAGAAAGAGGAGCTTCTTTCCCATGGTATCATTCCTCGCAAGGACCAATGTTGGTCACCACGTGGCACCTTTACAAGCGCACTCCCAGTCCCACTCTCACGCGGCGCGGCGGACCGTAATTGCTCGGGTCACGCATGTATTCGCGAGAATGGTTGCCTTGGCGTGTAAAATCCGGCTCCCCAGTGTCAGGGTAAACATACACAACGTTCTTGAAATTGGTCAAATTCAGCACTTCAACAAAAAGGCGGATCTTTGTGCCCCCCACGCGAACCGTGCGCCCCACCTCACAGTCCAAAGTGTAATTGGAAGGCATGCGCGCTGAATTCTTGATCACAAAGCCCACATCGCGTCCCGAGGGGGTGTAAGGGAAGCCGCTGCTGGCGCTGAACATAAAACTCCAGTCGGTGTGCGCCATGGGATAGAAACCAAATAGTTCAGGGCCCTCTTTTGCACCGAAACGAGCGCTAAGAGAAGCGTTGAGCACGTGCGTCTTGTCAAAGTCCAAATAGTAGAGGAGGGTCGACTCCTGCGTGCCGGGGTATTGCTCGGTCTCCGAGGAGGCGCTCCCCTTGGCCACCGAATAGGTATAGGTCAACGACCCCTGCACTGCCGCCCTTGGCCGGTAGTCAAGGTTTACCTCAAATCCCTTAATGTTAGCATAGTCTTCGTTCACATAGAGCGTATAGCCCACGTACCGTCCTGAGAAGTAGGGCATGTAGTAGTGAGTGCCTATCAGACCGGTCACGTCTTTGTAGTAAGCCGTTACATGCGCAGCCAAGGAGTTGCTGAACTGGTGGGCAAGCCCCGTCTCATAGGCGACCGTCTTCTCCGCATCCAGGTCCGGCTGTCCAAATAGGGGTTCCCTCACATTGAGGTCATACTGCCGGTTCTCATAAAAATACTGGTACTCTGGGTTCTGGAAGAAGTGACCATAGGCAAAGTGCAACTTGGTCCGCTCGCTTACCGGATGCGCAATGCCAATTCGAGGGCTGAGCTGCCACTTTGGCTTGACGCTCCGTTCGCTCGCCAGGTCCAAAGGGTTTGCGCGGAACTTGGTTCGCGCATTCGCATAATCAAACCTAAGACCGATGTTCACTGTAAGATAGGCGTACTCTATCTTGTCCTGGAGATACGCGGAGGCCTCTAGCGGCTTTTGATCGTAGTCGTTGATGTAGGGGAAGTCGCGCGTGGGATCGTATATGTCGAACAAACGGAGGCGGTGCTGCTTGACTTCAAACCCTGACTTTAGCTCATTCTGTCTGCCGATTTGCCACACGAGGTCGGCTTTCAGATCCACGGTGTGCGTCTTGCTCTTGGTTAGTTGAAGCGGGTCAGCCTTGCTGTAGAACTCATAGCCATTGCCGGCCCAGGGAACATACTGGCGAGTTGCGGGCGGCACATACTCTGAGGTGTCTTTGTCCACACCGCTGTAGTAATCCTGGCTGAATACCGACACGCGCACGTCGTAGAACATTCGCGGCGAGACCGTATGCGTTGCGGTGAGAATCGCCTGCCTGCTATGCGATCGGGTACGCGTGTACTGATCTGGGATGTACTTCCAGAGGTGATTGTACGGTTGACTTTTGGTCTCGCTGTACCGGCCACTCATGGTGACCTTGAGCCAAGGAGCGGGCCGAGAGGTGAGCTTGGCGAAGGCGGTCGCCTCCCGCCGGTATCCAAAGGGGAGCCAGCTTTCCCGCTGATTCTGTTCACCCGAGACAAAATAGGATAGACGATTCTTGAAGATGGGGCCGCTCACATATCCATTTGTTCGCCACTCGCCATAGTCATGGTACGGGGCCAGGCCAAACTGGCTAGTGCGGGTTTCAAGGCTGCCGGAGAGCAGGTCTGTGCCCTCCCTTGTGACAATGTTTACAATACCACTCAGGGCGTCGCCGTACTCGGCACTAAAGGTTCCGCTTAAAAGCGTCAGCTCTTTGATAGCATCGTTGTTGACTCTGGTGCCGAGGCCTCCGAAAAGCGGGTCCTCCACGTACATGCCGTCAATCAGATACCCCACTTCGTTCCCGCGCCCGCCGCGAATATGGAGTGTACTTCCTCGCGCGACAACCCCTGCCTGCGTAGCCAGCACCTCAGTGAAACTCTGGACTGGCAAGGCGTCGATGCGCTCCTGGTCCACCACCGCTATGGTGCTCGTAACATCCTTCTGAATGAATGGCCTCTCGGCCGTGACTACCACCTCCTGGAGATCAATGGTGGTCTCTTGGAGCGCAAAATCGACCCTTGTGGTCAAGTCAGCGGTGACCCTCACGCCTGCAACTGTAGTCCGGCTGTAGCCCATCATTTGCGCCGTCAGGGAATAGGTGCCCGGTGGTATATTCACGATGAAGAAGCTTCCGTCCGCGCCGGTGGCAGCGCCCAGAGTTGTACCCTCGATAAAGACGTTTGCCCCCGGTATCGGGGCCCCTGTAGCCCTGTCCTTGACTACGCCAGTGATCTTTCCCGTGGTGCCGGCTATCAGTTGGCATGCTATTGCAAGCCACGGGAAGTAGAATAAACGCCTATGCCACCTCATGACACCTCCGCAGGCAAATGAAACACGAATTGGACGCACAGGCGAAGTAGAACCTCATGCCCCTCGAAGGACATACATTCCGTGCACTCTATCGGAACACAATACACTGCCGCCCTGCGAATTCCCTCCCAGCGAGAAGGGCCCCCCACGTCCCGCACTGGCATCCGGTTGCACTTTTTCCCCCTGTTCCAGAACCCGATTGCCATCAATGCCCCCTTTCCCCCTGAGGGGAGAAAGCAGCGAGGCTTTCTCCCCTCAGGTACCTCTACCTCTGTGCTGAGCAGCGGCCCCTTACCGCACCAACACCATCTTGGCCGTCCTCACCACCTGGCCCGCCTCCATCCGACACACATACACCCCACTCACCACCTGACGCCCCACCTCATCCCGACCATCC
>JAPDPR010000032.1 GCA_034506335.1 candidate division KSB1 bacterium | reverse complement strand
CTAATTTGCTCACCATCTTGTTGCAGGCAAGGCCCACCGACACGTCCAGCTGCAGGCGGCTCTTAATCTCCTTTTGCGCCCGCCAGGCGGTGTCGGTTGCCCCACCGAAGAGGCGCTGCGTAGAGGTGATATCAAGATAGGTGTGCCCATAACGCTCGGGCTCGAATACCGGCGAGAGCGCACAAAGAATCCGGTTCATCGCCTGCGTGGCGCGGGCGTACGTGCGTTCGTCAGGCGGGAGAACCACCACGTCGCGACATTGACGGAGGGCCTCCTTCAGGCGCATTCCCTTCCGCAGGCCGGCTTGGCGGGCTTCGAACGACAAGGCCAGCACCTGTGCCCGCGCCCCTGGCGGGGCAATCACTACCGGATAACCCCGCAGGCGCGGATTCCGAAGACGCTCCACCTGGACCGGAAAGGCAGTGGCGTCAGCGTATATAATGGCACGCGGTTTCATATGGTGTACATTAGTTCACCTTAGCGGGTAAAAAAAGAGACGTACCTCATCCTCTCCATGTAGAATGGCCTTCGTCACCCTCCTCTCGTCCATGGCCTTTATGCAAGCATCAAGCCCCGCGGTCACCAGAAACAAATTGACTACGAGCATCACCGGCAGCCACAAGCACAAGCGCGGCCGCCACCGCTCAATCTAGATGGCGAATCAGCCCCACCACTTTTCCTTGAATGCTCCATGTCTCCTCGGGATAGATGTCGCTGAATGCCGGGTTTTCGGCTTTTAAGTAGCGCTTCTCTCCCTTAATCACCAGGCGTTTGATGGTCACCTCCTCGCCGATGAGCGCGGCCACCACGTCGCCGTTTGCGGCTTCCTTGGTGGACTTGACGATGACGATGTCGCCGTCCAGGATGCCGGCATCCTTCATGCTGTCGCCACGCACGCGCAAGGCAAAGTGGGGTCCGGTGGAGCGGACCAACGTGCCCGGTAGAGTCAGATAGTCTTCGATGCTCTGCTGGGCCAGCACCGGCCGCCCTGCGGTGATGGTGCCCAACAGCGGCACGCGAACCCCTCGCTCGCGGGCCTCCTCCACCCGCGACCGCACTAACCTGATGCCTCGCGCCAAACTGGAACGGGAGATGTAGCCCTTTTTCACCAGGGCAGCCAGGTGTTTGGTGACCGCCGTCTTGGAGGACACGCCCAGCTCATCCGCTAACTCCTGGAGCGTCGGCGGAGCACCCTCCTTGACCCGTCTGGTAATCAGGCTCAGCACTAAAGCTTGTTTTGGCGTCAATTCTTCCATCGCTGCTCCCCATCCATTCGGTGTACATTTGTACACCATAAATATATAGCTCAAGAGGCAAAATGTCAAGAGAAATTTTTTGTTTTCCAAAAAATGCTCTTGGCACACCGGACCGGAGGTACTGCGCAGGCTGAGCCGCCTCCAATGCAAAAACTCGCCCCTTCTGGCGCCCGCAGATCTCAGACGCACCCTCGAGCTTCTCCAGAACAAGCATTCGGCCAAGTCAGCCCGGGGCTACACACGGCGTGGCACCGTCCAAGCTGGAGAGCTGCCATCGGTGAGCAGGCCGCGTGGCGGCTCTCGGGGCGCCCCCGGCTCCCCTCAGGCGTGGAGGAAAGCATCGGAAGAAAGAGCTTGACAAAATCAGAATAGTTCGCTATACTATTACCCAGGTGCTCGGACGTCCCGGTGTTCATGCGAGGCACATGGTGTGGACGGACTCTCCAAGGGCACGGGGGATGGTGGAGTCGGAGTCGTAAACGTTCATGGAGGAGGCCTATGCGCAATGCTACGCCGGTAGTTCTGTTCCTTGCCTTGGTGGTTCTGTTTGCTGGGCTCTACTTTGGCTGCGACAAGGGCGAGCCTACCAAGCCGGAGCCAAAGGTGGAATTCCCGGTCAAAATGTCCGGTGGGGACCCGGTTGGGGTATGGCGTGCCGACTCGGCGACCATCCACCTGGTGGACTCCTCATTGTTGGCCATGATGCAGATGTTTGGGGTGTATGCTTTTACGCACGAAGAGAAGCTGCGCGGCACGCTCACCATACGCCAGGACAATAGCTACAGCGCCGCCTGCACTCTCGGCGTTCAGGCCACCGTCTGGTTTGGCACCAAGCCGGATTCTCTGGTTCCCATTGTGTACACCGGCGGCGACACCCTGGTGAGCAGTGGCGTGGTAGGGAGACAGCTCCCGAATGCCCTCATCTTCGATTTCAACAAGACCAACTTCCGGCTAGACACTCTGGGTTACACGGCCACGGCCAACAGGCTGCACCTGGTGACCCTCCCTTCAGCGCTGCCGTTCATGGGCACCAGCATTGCTATCTACTTCATGCTCTACTTCTCGAAGTGATGGCGTATCGCTCACTGTTGTTGGGGGCCATCGAGCAGGTAGGTGTCAGTCGATCTGGAGAGAGTGCCATGTGTGATCGTCTCCTTGCGCTGGTACTGGTGCTACTTCTTGCGGCTGCCCCGCTGGCTGGGAGCACGGGTGATGCGGGGAGTGTGCGCGGCAGCGTGGTGGAGGCGAGCACCGGTCGGCCTATCGAGGGGGCCAACGTGGTTGTCACGGGCACTATCCTTGGGGCAGCATCAGATGCCAAGGGGCGGTTCATCATTCCCAAGATCGCGCCGGGATGGTACACGGTGGTTGTCTCCAGCATTGGCTACAAGGAAGTGACGCTGGAGGTACGCGTGCTGCCAGGCCTCCCCACTGAGGTCAACGTGTCCCTGGAGCCCACGGTGATCGAACTGGGCGGTTTAGTGGTGACGGCCAGCAAGTACCAGCAGACGCTGCGGGATGTGCCAGCCTCCATGGCGATTATGGGTGCGGAAGAGATCAGCCGCCGGAGCCCCATGACCATCGATGAGGCGCTGCGCTTCGTGCCGGGGGTGACCACCATGGGCAGCAACATCAACATCCGCGGCGCCAGCGGCTACTCCTCCGGCATCGGCACGCGCGTGCTGGTGCTGCTGGATGGGGTACCGTTCATCCGCGGCGATGACGCCGACGTGGACTGGGACGCGGTTGAGCCCAGCCAGGTGCAGCAGGTGGAGGTGATGAAAGGAGCGGGTTCGGCGCTGTATGGCTCCTCCGCCCTCGGTGGCGTGGTGAATCTGGTGCTGAAAGAACCGGGCAGTGGCCCCAGGTTCCATGCCCGCACCTATACCGGCTTCTACGACCGACCGAAGTACGACTCATGGGTCTTTACGAACCAGCGGCGCCACTTTGAGGGAACGGCCTTAAGCTATGCCACCAAGGTGCGCGGCATAGGCGCCTGGCTGTCCTCGTCATGGCGCAACAACACCGGCTACCGCGAGAATGATGACATCAAAAGCTACAATTTCATGGGCAAGTTCAATGTCCGTCCCACCCCGGATATGCGGGTGGAGGTCCTTGCGGGCTACTCGAAGAAGCGAACCGGCGCGTTCCTTTTCTGGAAAAGCTACAACTTGGCCACACGGAACGGTGGCGACCCGGAAGGGACCGCCACACGCTCGCAAATGAGGGAGTCGTACCTGTATCCCTCGTTGACGCACACGGTGAGCCGCACGATGGCGTACTCTGTCAAAGGGCGCTTTCTCAGCACGGCCAGTCAGGACTACTTGCAGGTGACTAGGCCGAATCCCTCGTGCCAGGAGGGTGTCTACCGTCGTTCCCGTGCGACCACTGTTGGCGGTGAAGTGCAGGTCAACTATCAGTACAGCTCCCAAACTATTCTGGTGGCCGGGGTGGATGGCCAGCGCGATGTCGTGGATGCGATCCAATATGGGAGGCCCTCCGCGTTCAAATATGCCGCCTACCTCCAAAACGAGTACCGGCCCTGGCAGAAGGCCTTGCTCACGCTCGGCCTCCGCTACGACGCGCAGGTTTACCACGACTCAACCCGGGTAGGGGAGCTCAACCCAAAAGTGGGCCTGACTTACACGGTGTCCCCACTCACTGTAGTGCGGACGTCAGTGGCCAAGGGATTTCGAGCACCGTCCACGGCGGAGAGGTATGTGTCCACTTTTGCCAATCAGGTGAAGGTCTCTCCGAACCCCGACCTGTTGCCTGAACGTAGCGTGAGCGCCGAGTTGGGTGTCAACCATACCATGCTGGGTTGCATCAACCTGGACCTGGTGGCATACCATTCCGACTTTTGGAACCTCATCGAGGTGCGGCCTCAACCCAGGCTGGTCCCGCACAATGGCCAGCTCCTCCCAGAGGTCAAATTCGTCAATGTTACCAGGGCCAGGATACGGGGCGTGGAAAGTGCGCTGAAAGTCGAACTTATCAGGGATGCCCTAACCGGCAATGTGGGCTACTGCTATGTGAACAGCGTGGATCTTTCCAAAAACCCAGATGGCACGCCCACTCCGGACTATGGCCAGGTGCTCAAGTACCGGCCGCGCCACGTGCTATCGCTGAGTTCCGACCTTCGGTATCACGCTGCCTCGGCGGGGGTCGATTTTCGCTACGTGAGCCGGATCGAGCGGGTTGACAAGATGCAGCAGCTTTCCATCAAAGACCTGGACGTGACGCCGGCTACCTATGTGACGGACCTGCGCTTTGCGCTTCAGATGGGTAGTTTCAAGGTGAGCTTTTTCGTCAACAATCTCTTCCAATACTACTACATTGAGCAACCCGCCGCGTTGGGTCCGTTCAGGCACTACACCCTGCAGATAGATTTTACCTCCTGAGTGGGGCAACCTACTCGCTCCCCCTTTGACCCGGAGGATGACCCATGTGGCTGACCCTCGGAGCTGTAGCGGGCGGTTATGTGCTGGGTTCTGTTTTACCCAGCTACTTTCTGGGCCGCCTGCTGCGTGGCATCGATATTCGTCAGCACGGCGATGGGAACGCGGGCACAGTAAACACGTTCGTGGTACTGGGGCCCCTGCCAAGTGTGCTCACCGCCGTTTTCGATACGAGTAAGGGCCTGGCAGCAATGTGGCTGGTGCGGGTCCTCGGGGGAGGAACGGCGCAGGGGTACTTTGCCGGATTGGCGGCCATTGTCGGGCATGTCTTTCCGTTCTACCTGCGATTTCGCGGCGGCCAGGGCGTTGCCACCGCCGTCGGGCTCATGCTCTACTACCTCGCAATCGCTTTGACCGACGGCTGGTTGGCCTGGTGGCACATGGCGGTGCTCGCCGGGTGGGTGGTGACTTTTGCGTATATCTGTCGGCGTGGGGAGATGGTAGGGATCATGGTCCTGCCGCTCCTGCTGTTGTTGGTGGATACTCGGGCTCCCATCTGCTGGGAGCTTCTTTTCCTCAACGTGGTGGTGGCGCACATCCTTCTCATCAACGTCTACAACATCGTGGTCAAAAAGGTGGTGACAGTGCGTGAGGCGGTCAGGGAGAGGGTGGAGTGGTGGAGGATTGTGCTACGGCCCGGGGCGCTGGCTTTCCCGCTGCTAGATCTACACTATGGCACCCTCAGCGCACTTTTGCTCCTGGGTGCGGTACTGGCGGGTTCGGTAGTGGGTGATCTGGTCCGAGCGCACCGCGAGGCCCCCGAGGTTTCTCACCACAACTCCTACCTCGTTCATCCGTTCTTCCTCGGCGGGGTCCATATGTCGCGGATCACGGCGTTCCTGGCGGCCTGCTTCTTGGCAATCTTGCTCTTTGCACCGCCAGTTGCGCTTGCAGCCATCGTCTTTGTGGTTTTCGGCGATCCCTTTGCGAAGCTTTTCGGTATGCAGTGGGGTCGGACGCCCCTTCTGGGCAAGACGGTGGAAGGGTCACTGGCCTGCCTGGCGGTGTGTCTGGTGGCCTCTCTGTTTGTTGCGGAGGTTGTGGCCATCAGTCCAGGGTTGCTGGTGCTGGGCGCAGTGGTCGCCACGGTGGCCGAGCTTCTGCCCTTGGGTCTGAACGATAACCTGCTCATGCCCCTTGCCAGCGGGCTGGTAATGCAGCTCCTGGGCAAGGTATGACAGGCACCCCTTCCGCAGCCACTCGCTCGAGACGCAAATGGTGGGTCCGCCTACCACTGCCCAGGTTGACAATAACTCCTGACTCAGGCCAGCGGGAGGATTAAGCCGAATCTGATGGAGCGGGCCTGGGGCTCTCCGGAGGGGGGGATGGCTCGTCCAAGATGAGACTCAGCGCGATACGTCCCCGCTCGGAGTCCACACTAAGAACCTTAACCTCCACCACATCACCGACCGACACCACCTCCATTGGGTCCTTCACGAATGTGCGCGCCATCTGGCTGCGGTGCACCAATCCGTCCTGCTTAACCCCTATGTCGACAAATGCGCCAAAGTCCACTACGTTGCGCACAGTACCTTTGAGGACCATACCTGGCTTGAGGTCCTCGATCTTGAGCACGTCGCGCCGGAAGATGGGACCGGGTACCTCGTCGCGAGGGTCACGCCCTGGGCGTTCTAGGCTAGCCACGATGTCCGCCAGTGTCTCTGAGCCACACCCACACGTGGGCGCCAGCTGCTCGATGGTCAGCCCCATCTCCCGCATTCTGGTCCGGATGAGCGCTCCGTTCTGTTTTACCTCTTGGATGCTGAGGCCCAATGCCGAAAGTAGCCGCTCGGCCGCCGGATAGGACTCCGGATGCACTGCCGTGGCGTCGAAAAAGTGATCGCCGTCGGATATGCGCAGGAAACCTGCCGCCTGTACAAAGGTGTTCTCGCCTAATCCTTTGACCTTTTTCAGGTCCTCCCGGGACTTGAACGGTCCATGAACGTTGCGGTGCGCGACGATGGCCTCTGCTACCTTGCGGTTGATGCCGGCCACAAAGCGCAAGAGGGCAGGAGAGGCCGTATTGAGCTCCACGCCCACGCGGTTGACGCACGATTGTACTACCCAGTCCAGGGCCTCGCCCAGCCGACCCTGATCCACGTCGTGCTGGTACATGCCCACGCCGATGGACTTGGGGTCGATCTTCACCAGCTCGGCTAGCGGATCTAGCAGGCGCCGAGCAATGGAGACGGTGCCGCGCATGGATGCATCCAGCTCGGGCAACTCTTGCCGGGCCAAAGGCGAGGCGCTATACACCGAAGCACCCGCTTCGTTGACGATGGTGTAAACGACCGGATGTGGGGAATCGGCAATCACCTCGCTGACTAGTGTTTCGGTCTCACGGCTGGCTGTGCCGTTGCCAATGGCCACGATGTCCACCTTGTGATCTTCGATGAGCTCCTGCAGGACTTGTTTGGCTTCGTCCCACAGGCGCTGAGGCTCGTGCGGGTAGATTGTCTGGCTCTCCAGATACTTGCCGGTGGGGTCGATCACGGCTACTTTGCACCCGGTGCGATAGCCCGGGTCGATGCCCATGATTACCTTGCCACGGACCGGTGGTGTCATGAGGAGATGCCGGAGGTTCTCTGCAAAGGTACGAATCGCTTTGTCCTCCGCTCGATCCGTGAGCTGGGCCCGAATGTCACGAGCGATTGCTGGGGCCAGGAGACGTTCGTACGCGTCCGCAATAGCAGCTTCCAGGTCCTGGGTGAAGATGGACTGGGGATTGGCCATGTAACGCTGCTTGATGGCGTGGAGGAGCGGTTCGGTCTCTATTTCGATCTCAACGCGCAGCACGCCCTCTCGCTCGCCGCGGTTGATGGCCAGGGTGCGGTGCGGTGGGATGGTACGTACCGGCTCGGCGCGGTCGGCGTACATCTGGTACACGCCGGCGTGCGCGGGGTCTTTTGCCGTGCTGTGCAACAAGGCCCTCTTCCAGGTCGCCTCGCGGAGGAGCTGGCGTACGTCCGCATCGTCCGAGATTATCTCCGCAACGATATCCCGTGCTCCCTGCAGCGCCTCCTCGGCACTGTTCACACCCTTTTCCGGGCAGATGAAAGGAGCTGCGGCCTCGAGACGGTCCCCGGTGATGACTTCCTGAGCCAGTATCATCTGCGCCAGGGGCTCCAGCCCTTGCTCCCTGGCGACTGTGGCCCGGGTGCGCCTCTTCGGGCGGTATGGCAGGTAGAGGTCTTCGACCTCCTGCAACTTGGTGCTGGCCCTGATACGCGCCTCCAGCTCCGGTGTGAGCTTGCCCTGCTCCTGGATGCTGCGCAGCACCACCTCCTTTCGTTGCTCAAGGTTGCGCAGGTAGCGCATCCGGCCCTCAATGGCGCGGATGTATTCCTCGTCCAGGCTGCCGGTGAGCTCCTTGCGATAACGGGCGATGAATGGCACGGTATTGCCTGCGTCCAGCAGCTCCACGGTGTTTCTTACCTGGCGCCAGGATAGGTGCATCTCTTCGGCAATCAGGGCCACAAGGGCGTCGTCGTTCATCGCGGACCTACCTCCGAGACTGTCAAGTGCGGCTTCGAACTGCCACCCACGTTCCGCCCTTGGTCATGCGGAGAAGTGACGACTGTGCGCCGGCGGCACGCGGAGGTGGCAACCCCAGCGGATGAGGGGAGACATAGCCGCGCTATAGCCTCTCCCGCTACAACGGAAGGCTCTGCATACGTTGCCTTAGGTGAACGGCCTGGTGCTTCCTGCCAGGTCGCTTGATAGCCGCTTCGCATGAGCGCTCGCATTCTATTTGCCCGATTCCGATCTCAGGAGGAGTGGAAAGAGGCCTCGTAACACATGGCGCGCCCTCGGCCCGCCCAAGCCATACGCAAACGCAAGAAACCTTGGCAGGTTTGCGGCCACACCTCCCCCACCTACCTACTCCTGTTCGCCGCGAAGAGCCTCTTTGAGCAACCTTGCCGCCTCGCGACCGTCGAACGCCCCTGGCGCGTGGGAGCGTACCTCGCCCATTAGGTAGCGCAGCTTTTTTGCCTCCGGAATGCCCGGATCGTCGAGCAAAGTCTTGTGATTGGAAAGCACCGTCCTCACCGCCTTATGGAGCTGCTGCAGGCTGCGTCGCGTTGGCCGGATGTGCCGCAGAATTTTGTGAGCTGGTTGGTCGGGTGCCGCTGCGCATAGCTTCAATCCGTCGGCCAATTGCTGGACGGTAAGCCCAGCCGCCTGGGGATGGCAAAGGAGCTCGAGTACCTGGTTGGCAAGGAGAGCTTCTACGTTGATTCCCCGCCGGCGGAGTGCAGGGAGACGGCAAAGCAGCAGCGAGGCGATAGTGACCGGAGGAAGGGGTCCTTCTTTGACCGCTCGCTCGAACAAGGGCGCATGGGGGCTGGCGACCATCTGCGCGGCTAAAGCTGGTGAGAGGCCCATTGCGCGATAACGCGCAAGGCGATCCCACGGCTTCTCCGGTATCAACTCGCGTAGCTTCGCCAGGCGCTCGGCAGTAATCTTGGTAGGGGGATGATCGGTGTCAGGATACATTCGGTCGGGCCCCGGAAGAATGCGCTCAAAGTCGGTACCCCCGCCGGGTAGGACCTGACGGGTCTCGTTGGGCACACCTTCGGTAGCCTCCGCTACGCGGGCGCGAATCTCGTCGACGGCCGTGTTGGTATCCGCGTCATTGCCGTGACAGATGCACACTGCATCTTGGACGGACATGTGAAAGCGCTCGCGCACGGCAGCATACTCTGCTTCCCAGCCGGGATAGTGAGGGAAGGCGTCGGTGTGGATCAGGATGGGCGGCCGATCCAGGCAGGCGATAACCCGTACGCGGCCTGCCAGCTCGTCGGCGAAGGTGCGCCCGGCGCCTACAGGGTGAGACAACAGGCCGCGCAGGCCGACCAGCTTAATCCCTCGCACGACCTCTCCCCGCTCCACAGCCTGGCGGAATGGTTCGAAGGCCGAGTGGGCAAAGACGTCGTTGAGCTTGTGAATTTCGTAGCGCAGCGAACCGGGAAACAACCCGCGGAGGCGCATGGCATCCCGCAGCTCAAGGAGCTGCCTTTGCCGCACCGCCTCGTAGTGGACCAGCGGCGGAATGAGCCCTATCTTTGGCACACCCTTGATTTCGCACCGTGTGCCCCCGGCGATGCTGACGTTGACGTCTTGCCGCACCGAACCAATTCCCCGCCGGACTTTTCCCGTGGCCCGGACCGCCGCACTGATGAGGCGAATCACGTCCGCCACCTCCTGGGGCGTGTGCATGTCCGGCCCGGTGATGATCTCCGCCAGCGGCATCCCCAGTCGGTCCGTGCGAAAGGTTATGGTATGACCGATGTCGCTGACCTCGCGGCAAGCGTCTTCTTCCAGGTTCACCTGCAGGATGCGGATGGTGCGCCCGTTGTAAGGGATTGCGCCGTCGATTCCCACCACCATGGTGCGCTGAAAGCCGGTGGGGATGCTCCCATCCAGGTATTGCTTGCGGGCCACATGCAGCTCATCAATGATTTTGCAGTCCAAGGTTAGGGCTATCTGAAGGGCGATCTCCAATGCCTCCTGGTTCACCAAGAACGGTGGGGTGTCGTCGATCTCATAGGTGCACACCGACTCCGGGTCCAGAAGGTAAACGACATTCTTCTTCGTCTTGAACTCCATCAGCGCCGTGCCGTCGTAGGTGCCCATCTCGGACAAGGTGGGCCGCATGTGCCTGAGTACCTCCGCCCGGTGCGTAGTCGAGTAACGTCCCGCAGGGCACCGGCAGAAAAGCTTGCGTGTGGTCAGAAGCTGCTGATGGATTTCCACGCCCACCTTGAGTCCCAGAGCGTGATAGTCGATCTGTTCCGTGAATCCGTTCATGGCGCCTCGTTGCAAAGGTCCTGGGTGTCCATTGTCCTGGCATCTGCTCGTTAGGTTGCTGCAGCAAGCAAGGAGCGGTAAAGCTCCTCGACACGCTTCATCCACAGGCGATGGTCCGCCTTCTGTTCCACCAACATGCGGTTACGGCGGGCAATCGCACCCCTTTCGCGCGGGTGGCGCAAAAGCCAGACGATGGCCTCTGCGAGAGCCCCTGCCTCGCGCACCGGCACCACAAGCCCGTTGCGCCCAGGCTCAATCCATTCGCGCACGTAAGGCAAGTCGCTGAGCACGGGAACAGCCCCGCAGGCCATTGCCTCCGTGAGGGAGCCAGGCATCCCCTCTGACGAAGGAACCGAGACAAAGACCTCGGCGAGGTGGTAGAGGCCGGCAATCTGTGCGTTATCCACAGGGCCCAAGAGCCGCACCGCATGCTCAACCTTCCAATTCCTTACCAGCTCCCGCAGCGCTTGCTCTTGGCTAGGCGTGCCGCGGTAGGCAAACACGAATTTTGCACTCGGCACATCTTCGAGCACCTTGGGAATTGCCGCGACCACAACGTCCAAGTTATAGACGGCTCCCAACATGCGTGTGCTCAGCACCACCGGCCCGTCGCCAATACCCAGGGAACGGCGCAGTGCTGCGTTGCCGCGTACGAAAGGAAAGCGCGCCAGTTCCAATCCCCCTTGGATCAGGTGCACCCTGCTCGGCTCCACACCCAAGGCCACCAACTTGCGGCAAAGGTCTTCGGAGTTGGCAGTCAGTAGATCAGCACGACGCGCTGCGTGGGCAGTCAGCGTGCGGTAGAGCGGCGAACGTTGTGGGTCCACATTCAGGTCAGACCCCCAGGCGGTCGCCACGAAAGGATGGAAGCCGCTGAGCATACCGATCCAGCCGTTGCCAGAGAGATAGTGCGCGTGGAGCAGGTCGATATGGAAACGGCGGATTGTTCTGCGTGCGCACAGGACGTTCGCGACTATCAGGACCTTGGGTGTCAAGCCTGGACGCAGGTGAGCAAACCGTCGCAACAGCCTGGCTGGCCTCAGCACCTGCACGCCAGGCAAGGACCCAGGGGGCACAAAAGCAAACGAATCGGGGTAAGGCACAAGGTAAACACTGTGCCCCTCAGCGGCAAAATAGCGCAGCCAGCGCTGCACATGGATGGCGGCGGGGTCGGCCAGATAAAGCAAGCGAAGCTTACGCAAGGGTCCTTGTTGCATGGCAGGAAAGACTTGTTCTGTTCCTCACTTGACTCTTATGGTTCCTGCGGACGCCACGTGGACCAAACCGGCCACGACGAAGCACGGGCATCGCCGGTGGCTGGGGAAAACGTGCCCCAGAATTGTCGCCACCGCATGCCGGTTGACCACACGGTGTGAGCACGCTGGTGCTCTGGCGCGCACTTGTTGCCTCGCGGTGGAGGAACGCTTCTCTCCCCAGCATCGTCGGCCATCGAGCGGACTGCCGCAGACCCAGGAGTGAACCTGTGTTTCCGGCTGAGACTCCCCCTCTGGAGTTGATTCCGCGCTTTAGCTATAGGCGTCACCATGGTGGAGCTAAGGGTTGTCAGCCTGCACGAGTTCGTCTAGGAGCGCGGCGAGCTGCCGCGTGAGATGGCGGCGATCGAAAAACTCCAGCTTTTCTTGCTGAACTTGGCTCAACCGGAGGGCTCCCTGCCGCCACCTATGGTAGGCACGCGTCAACGTCTCTTCTATTGCGTGGTCGTCTGTAGGCGGCACCACCTCGCCCAGGCCCAGGCTGCGGATCAGCGTGGCGGCCTCGCCTTCCGGGGCAAGTGCCAGAATTGGCTTGCGCGCACCAATGTATTCATAAAGTTTCCCAGTGAGGATGCCCTTGTTGGCGGGCGCATCGTCGATGATGAGAAGGAGCAGGTCTGAAGACAGGAGGAAGCGCAGGCTCTCCCGGTGCGGCACGTATGGCACGAGCTCTACGACGCCCGCTAAGGCCGGGTCGCGCAGCATCTGCTCGATGAACCCGCCGGTCCTTCCCACAAAGCGAAGGAGGAGGTGGTCCCGAATCTCCGGCCTCGAGGCAATCAGCCGCTTGGTTGCCCGCAACAGGGCCTCCGGATTGCGTGGGCCGTAAAGAGAGCCGGTGTAGGTGATGACCAGACGACCTGAGCGCAGCAAGGGCGCCAAACCCTCGTAATCTGCGCCGTCGTACCCGTTCGGTAACAGGTGCCAACGGCTGTCATGTAATTCCGGGTGACGGCTGGCCAGGTCTTCAGCCACGCCTCGGGACACCGTAAGTACTACATCGGCGCGTGCCAGAACTCGCTCTTCGAGGTAAAGGTCCACTTTGCGCGGCAAAGGCGGCCTTTGCGCCGCTGAAAGCCATCCTACCCAGGAGTCGCGGAAATCAGCTATCCATGGTAGCCCGGTTAGAAGCGAGAGACAGAGGCCGATCAGATGGCACGAGTAGGGAGGAGCGGAGCTATAGATGGCCTGCACCTGGTGGTGGCGAACCGCCTGTAGCCCCTTATACACGGCAAAAGGCACCCACCCAACCCTGGCATCTGGGATGAACAGCCAGTTACGCACCGCCTCCGCGAGGCGTTCGCGGAGAGAACGGCGCTGGTGTTCATCCCGTGTGAGCGCGGCGATGTCCATGGGCTCATCCAGCCGGCGGCCGGTCAGCCGACGGTAGACGCGATAGGGCTCTACAATGCGCGACCGGAGCACGGGTACTTCGGGGGGCACTTCCGCCGCCAGGGTGGGGTCATAAGCAGGATAGTCGGCGTTTCGGGCCGTGAGCACAACTGGCAGCCACCCAGAAGCGGGCAGGTACTTGACGAACTTCAGTGTTCTCTGGACGCCGGCGCCGCCGCTGGGCGGAAAGTAGTAGGTCACCACCAGTACCTTCTTCCGCACTTGGCTGGAGCACCTCGAGGAGAGGCCGTTGGGCAGCGGCTCGTTCATGCTCGTGGCCGGACAAATGCCTCTATAGCCTGCGCCAGCTGATCCCACGAGTATCGCTCCTTATGGCGCGCGATCTGGGCTGCGAACTGGGGACCCCGCTTTTCTCGGAAAAAGGCCACAATGGCATTGGCCAGGGCCCTCGGGTCGCCGGCGGGCACGACAAAACCAGTGACGCCATCGAGTACCTCGTCCGGGAGCCCGCCCACATTGGTGGTAATTACCGGCGTGTTAAAGTTGTAGGCTATCTGCACAATGCCGCTCTGCGTCGCCGAAAGGTAAGGCAGCACCACCACATCGGCAGCGCAGTAGTAAAGCTTCACATCCTGATTGGGGATGAATTCATCCACGATGGTGACAGCTGAGGACAGCCCAAGCCTTTCAACCAACTCCAGATAGGTCGACTTGTCGCTGTAGAACTCGCCCGCAACCAACAACCGGGCAGGGATCTTGCGCAGCACCTCCGCCATTGCTTCCAAGAGCACATGCAGTCCCTTGTAGGCGCGCACGTAGCCAAAAAAGAGGATGAGAGGGCCTTCCCCCAGCCCAAGCCGGCGACGGGCCTCTGCCTTAGGCACTGCCTCGCCGAAGATACTATACACGGGATGTGGCACCCGTTTCACGTCGGCACCCGGAACAAAGGACAACAAGTCTTGGTGCACGGTGTCGGACATTACCACAAAGTGGTCAACATAGGCGAGCGCTAGGCGGGTGAGCGGTGCGTCAAATACCGTTCGTTCGTGGGGCACAATGTTGTCGCAAATGTAAAGAATGCGCGTGTGGTGAAGGAGCTTGGTCAGAAATGCCACCGCGGCATAGCACGGGGCGAAGAACGGCATCCAATATTTGAAAATGACCATGTCCGGCGCATACTGGCGGATGCGCAGCGCCACGCGCAACCAGGAGACAGGGCCTATTGAATCGAGAAGTGGTTCGGCAGGGATGGGGATTGCCTCTTCGCCGGTGTCCTTCTGCGTGCGACCAGGGAAAAGCAGGGAGGGGTACTGACGGCTAAACGAGATGAAGTGTACCTGGTGGCCCCGTTCCCGCAGCGTGCGGTAAAGGAGGGCGTTGTAGTGGGCAATCCCCCCGCGCAGGGGGTACGCGGTGCCAACGAGGACAATCCTCATGCGCCGTGGTCTCCCCCAGTGCGCACGTTCTGGAGCTGGCGCAGACAGCTGTTCAGCACGACTTCTGGGAGCAGGTATTGCATGCAGTTGTTAGGACACTCCTCGGCGTAGAAACAGTCGCAGGTAAAGTCCGGCTCCAGTATCTCCCCCAAGCCGTAGAGCTCAAACTCATAACGATTAAACGTGTTGTTAAAAAGGACTATCCGTTTGCCCAAGCCGATCGCAACGTGCAAAGCCATCGTTACCGCAGTCACCACCAGGTCCACCTGGTCAACTAAATTGATGAACTGCCGAAGAGGAAAATGTCCCAAGTAGCCTGCGCCTGTAGCCTGTGCCAATCGCTGGTTCTTCTCGTGTTCCTGTGGTCCACCCAAAAGCACCACGCCAATGCCGCGGTCCCGCAAAGCAGTAGCCAACCGAGCCCAGTACTCCTCGGGCCAGAGGCGGGATTTCCAGCGTGTGCCGCAACCCGTGTTGAGGCCCACGAGCGGGCGTGGTTGTGGTATGTCCCACCGATACCCGTCTTTGGCAAAGTTATCCAGAATGTAGGGCTCGCCAGCAAAGGTATAGCCGCAAATCTCAAAAAGCTCCTGCGGGTAGGATTTGGTGTTGGCTTTGGCTAGGTCGTCAAAAAGGCCAGTGAGGAACTTTTGTTCTGCCGCGGCATCCGCTGGGGCGGGCACACCGTTCTTGAGCAGAAACCCGCGCTTGTGCTTAGCGCGCAACATGCTGGCCAAGGCGCAGGCTTCTTGGTCCTTGTCCAGGTTTATGACCAGCTCAAATTCCGTGGCCTGCAGATACAGGATGTCCTCAAGCCGCCAGCGGTGGATGCGGTGCACAACGGCCGGCACCACCTCGGGTGTGTGGGTGAGCCAATGGATTACCGCGTGAGGGTAATCGCGGCGCAGAGGGTGAAGGATGGGCGTGGAGCGAATCACGTCGCCCACAGCCCCCAACTTGATGATGAGAATCCGCCCATGAGTCGGCTCGTACCACGAGCAGGAGGGGCAATGGACTTGGTGGGCCTTGTGCGGGGCACACGGCACATCTCCACGAAAGTGGCGGCAGTCAGCACGATAGGTGGATGTCATCGTCCTCGTGAATAGTGTGCTCTCGTCCGCTGTGCAGACTTGCCCTTAGGTGGTTCGTCCCAGCCGATCTTGAGGCGGATTGGGTAGCCTCTGTCGGCAGCGCGCGACTCGGCGATCATCTCGCCCAGTAGGCCAATAGACACAAATTGGATCCCGACGATAGTGAGCAAGATGCCCAGGAAGAGAAGCGGGCGATTGCTCAAATATACGGC
Source organism: candidate division KSB1 bacterium (assembly GCA_034506335.1). Classification (NCBI taxonomy): domain Bacteria; kingdom Pseudomonadati; species Candidatus Zhuqueibacterota bacterium. The sequence continues at coordinate 26,079 of JAPDPR010000032.1, read as the reverse complement.
GTAGAATAGTCGCATGATTGCCAGGTAGAGGGTTATGATGCTCCCGGCCGTGAAGCACAGCAGCCCCAGAAAGCCAAACAGATGCATGGGCCGCCTGTTGAACCGCATCAGGAACATCACCGTCAGCAAATCGAAAAAACCGGCGAAAAAGCGCCAGGGGCCGAACTTGGTCTTGCCAAAACGCCTTGGGCGATGATGTACTACCTGCTCGGTGACTCTGAACCCCTGCCAATGTGCCAACACCGGCAAGAAACGATGCAGCTGCCCGTAGACGCGTATGCTGCGCACCACCTCGCGGCGATACGCCTTCAGCCCGCAGTTAAAGTCGTGCAGCCTCAGGCCGCTCAGCATGGAGGTGACGAGGTTAAACCACTTGGAACTCCACCGTTTTCGCCACGGGTCGTGGCGCTTCTTCTTCCATCCGGAGACCAAGTCCCATCCCTGCTCCAACGTAGCCAGCAAACGGGGTATTTCCGCTGGGTCATCTTGTAAGTCGCCGTCCATGGTAATCACTGACTCACCTTGGACGTGGGCGAAGCCAACCGCCAGCGCCGCCGATTTGCCGCAGTTGCTGCGCAGCGAAATGACCTTGACACGGCTGTCCTGTGCTGCCAGCCTGCGCAGCCTCCCGAGCGAATCGTCGCACGACCCGTCGTCGACAAAGATGATTTCAAAAGAAGGTACGCTCTTGTCCGCAGCGGCAACAATCTCGCGGTAGAGCGGTTCCAGGGATTCCGCCTCGTTGTACAGCGGCACCACCACCGACAGCGCACATCCGTCGGCTTTGCCTTTCATAGGACCACCTCCTCGACGCCCGCAGGGAGCTTGTGGCCCACCTTCAAGGTGCGAGGGTCAACGTTCAAGGCGCGCTGCACGTAGAAAAGGGTAACGCGCTCACCCGACTGGGGTCGCTCCAGGGTCACCATCTGCGGCAAGACGATGCCAGAGGTTCTGGCGAAACGGCTGAAGCTGAGGCGGTACAGCAGCCCCAGTTCCGCGTCCACAAACTCTACTCGGCAGACCAAGCGATGATGCGGTTCAACCCAGTAGCGATACACGCCTTCCTCCTGCTCGGCCTCCAGCAGCAGCCCGTCGTGGTCGGCACCTTTCAGGTGCGTCGTTGCCGCGGGCAGGGGCACCAGGCCCGTCAATGCCCGGAGCAGCACCTGACCTTCCAGTGAAAGCCCAAAAGGTTCGAGGTAGCGGAGGTGATCGAGGCTCCCTTTGTACACGCGCTTTTCCGACGGCACATACACGGCAAAGGACTGTCCGAAAATGACGAGGGAGGCCACATCCAGTCCGAAGAGCGCTTCCAACTTAATGGAAGCTGAATCCGGCAGGCGCACGGCGATCTGTGAGTTCGCCGCGAAGCCTGCGGACGGCGACTCGAAGGAGATGCGTGCCACGCCGCGCAAGGTCTTTAGCTTGCCGACGTTGCTGTTGATCTCGCGCTGAAGGTCGGCGATGGTAAGGCGGGAAAAGTCCCGCTCGGCCCGTCGCGCGGTAGGGGCGCACGCAAGAATCAACGATAGGCCGAGGCACGCAGTGAACCCGAAGGCTACGGCGAACAGTCGTCCGAAAGGTGCATGCCAGTGGAAAGTGAGGCCGCTCATGGACGCGTGTCGGTGCCCCCCCTCAGTTTTTGTTCCAAATGGGTCCGGGACGGGTCAAGTTCCAGGGCTTTCTTCCAGTACTGCAGGGCGCTGCCGCGCTCGCCCAGCTTTTCGTATACGTCCCCCAGGTGCTCTATCACCTCTGCCGACCCCGGGCGCACTTGCACGGATCTCAGAATGTACTCCAGCGCCTTGTGGTAGTTACCCATCTTGAAGTAGACCCACCCCATCGTGTCCAGGAAGGCGCCGTTTTCTGGCTCTGCCTGCAGGGCCTTTTCTACCATGACCAATGCCTCTTCCAGGCGGATCCCGCGCTCTGCCAGGCTATAGCTATAGTTGTTGAGAGCCGTGGGATTGTCCGGGTCGAGGTCCAGAATCTTGGCGTAGACGGAATCGGCTTCCTCGTCGCGGCGCAGCTCGGAATAGCACGCCGCCAACGCCAGAAGGACCTGCACGTTTTCTTCATTCCCTTCAAGGGCCTTGGTGATGAACGGGAGCGCATCCGCCGGCTTGCGCATCTGGCTCAGCACGGAGCCAAGAAGAAAGTTCAATTCTCCATCTTCGGGGAAAAGGGCGACTGACTTGCGGAAGATTTGCTCGGCTTGCTCCAGGTCGTTGCGCAGGATGTGACAGCGCCCCAAAAGGGACCAGGCAGGCTGCACGCGCTCGTTCAGCGTCACCACCTGCTGGAAGTGCTTCGCCGCCTCTGACCAGTGCCTGCGCCTAAACTCCATGCGCCCAGCAGAGAAGGGCACCCGCCAATCCTTAGGGAAACGCTCCGCAAGAGCAGCAACGTGGCGTAGAGCGGCGGTAGTGTCTCCCATCTCAAAATAGAGGTCCCCGACCTCCAGGGCGCTCAGCACGTCCGTCGTATCGCGGGCGCAGGCCTCCTTGTACAGCTCAATAGCCTGATCCCACTGCCGGCGAGCCACAAAGAGGTTCCGCAGCAGCTTCCGTACACGCGCAAAGTCTGGGTGGGTGTGGAGAGCCTGACGATAGGTGGCCACTGCTGCGGCAGTGTCGCGCAAGCCTTCCTGGAGGAGCCCCAAGGCCACAGGGGTGCGCTGGTCGTCGGGGAAACGTTCGTGCGCCTGGGCGAACACTTGCAAGGCGGCCAGGGTGTCTCCTTTCATGATGTGCACGCGGCCCAAGTCCAGCCAGTGCTCAACCTCACTCGAGTCCGCCTTGATGAGTTCACGGAAGAACGCGAGGGCTTCGTCCCACCTTTTGCCCTCGGCATAGAGGGCACGCAGCTCATTTCGTGCCTCTTCGAACCTCGGGTTCACGCCGAGAGCTTTGCGGTACCACGCGATTGCTTGGGCGGTATCGCCTTCTGCCTTGAAAGCCGCAGCCATGGCCAAGTAGGGGGTCTCAGCCTTTGGCTCTGCTACCAATGCCATTCGGTACAGCTCGCGGGCCTGCGCATAGCCTCGTCTCTGGAAGAACAGATTCCCTACCTGCACAAAAAAGTCCGCATCCTGCGGCAGGTACTTGGCTGCCCGCTGGACCTGCTGTAAAGCGGCGGCGGTCTTGCCCTGTGCGAGCATGAGGTTGACTAACTTGCCAAGCGCCTCCAAATCTCCGGGATCAAGCTGGTGCAGGATGCGGAATTCGTTTTCCGCCAGTTCGTACTGCCTCTGCTCGGCGTAGATATTGCCGAGAAGCGCGTGTACATCCGGGTTCTGTGGGTCAAGTTGTGCCGCTTTTCGCAAGCAGATGAGCCCGCTTTCTGTCTTGCCAAGGCGCAAGTACAGTTCCCCTAAGGCCATCTGGATGCCGAAGGAATTGGGGGCGTGCAGCGCGGCTTCTTGGTACGCGGCGAGGGCGCTGGGGAGGTCACGCAGAGCTTCAGCCGTCGCCCCGCGAATCACCAGCCGAGCGACCGAAGGATCCACGCGGAGCTCCGTTGTTTTCTGGGTCACCATGGCTTGCTGCTTGTGGGTAGCAAGCGGCCCGCCACACCCTGCTACGGCTATCAGCAAGCAGACGAACAATGCCACCCTTCTCCGGGGGCTCATAGTCATTCCTCGGGACATAACGTGGGCACACATCTCAGTTTAACGCTAATATACCATAAGGCTGCAAGATTTACAAGCGAAAAATCCAGCACCGGCCTAATCAAGCCTACTCATGCAACGGGGAAAGAGAATTTCTGGTTCCCCGACCACTGGCGAGAGAAAAACGGCGGGCAGGTGGCCCGTGAGGTACACGCGGGTGTACTTGGAGGTACATATCGGATACGCCAAGGCTGCTGGGGACCGGCCGCTCACCTTGTATTTTCTTGTTTTTTCGAAAAGCGCATCGGCTGGGCGAAGTGGCACGGCCCTTGCAAACAGACGGGCGGACGGAGGGAGGTCTCAGGACTATGAATACTACGCACTACCCGAGATTTAGAGGTCTGCTTGTGGTGACGGTGCTGCTGCTGGCGGCGGAGGTATGGGCCCAGGGCCAGCGCGGCACCCAGGCGGCGCTTGATCAGCTGGATCGGCAATTGCGGACCGCAGAGGAACTGCTTGCGGGTAACGATGACCCCACGTTGCGGGGCATGTTGGAGCAGGCCAAGCAGATGCGGGAACGCGCAGCTTCAGAGATGAGGGCGGGGAGGCATGGGCAAGCCAGCACCTACATCGCGGCAGCGCGTCGCCTTCTTGACCAGTTGACGGCGCGCCTCCTGCGTAGCCCAGTGCAACAGCTGGGGGAGCGCCTGGAGGACCTTCTTCGCCAGGCAGAGCAGGTGGTTCCAGGCAGCGGAAACTCGGAGGCGGAACGACTCCTGGCTCAGGCACGTCGCCAGCAGAGGCGCGCCATCGAGGCCCAGCGGCAACAGCGCTATCAGGCTGCCGCAGAGTACTACCGCGTGGCCATCTACCTCGGCAAGCGGGCGATGGAGTTGGCCCAAGGCACAGTCAGGGCCGGCAGCGAGCGCCTCGAGGAGGCCCGGGAGCAGTACCAGTCCTTGCTGGCGGTGGCCGAAGAGCGGGTGGCCCGCAGCGACGATCCCGTGGCAAGACGGTCCTTGGAACAAGCCAGACGCCATGGCATGCTCGCGGTGCGGGCGCTACAACGGGGGCAGACGGTATTGGCCTGGGAGCTTTATCACCAGAGCATTCGCCTCCTCCTGCGCTCCATTAGTCTGGCCGACGGGGAAACTCCCTCGATGCGCGAAAGGGCGGAGGAAGAAGTGGAGCGTGTCGGTGAGTTGATGGCGGAGGTCTCCAGACAGGCCGCGGACTCCCAAGGGCCCGAGACGCGCCTTCTTCTCCAACGTGGGGCTGATTTGCTTGCCCGGGCAAGAAGAAACTTGGGCGCAGGGGCGTTCGCGCTGGCTTTGCAAAATGCGGAGCTGGCGGAGGGGATCGCTTTTCGCCTTATGCGCCGGAGCTCCCTGCAGGGCGAAACCCTTGCCCTGCGCGCCGAGGAGGAGGTAGCTCGCCTGCAGGAAGACATCCGCCAGGTGCGGGAGATGCGAGCTGGACAGCCAGGAACAGATGAGCTTGTGACCCAGGCAGAACGCTTGCAGCACCTGGCAGAAATGGCTCTGGAACAGGGGCGATATCGGCTGGCGCTGATGTGGGTCCTGGCCGGTACGCGGCTTCTGACGCCCGGCCTCAACGGCCTTCAGGCGGGCACCGTACCGACGATGGCTGCGCAGCGAATCGAAGAACTGGATCGTGCCTTGGAGGAGGTCCAGGCGGCAGGAGGCGTGAGCGACGACAGGCGCGCGCTCATCGAGCAGGCCCGGACCCTGCGCGCGGCTGCGGCACACGCGTTGGAACGCCAGCAACCGGGTGTATCACGCAGCATTGCTGAAACCGCCCTAGACCTGCTGAGCAAAGCGCGACAACCGATTGAGTAAGGCTTTTCGCACCACAGCGTGGAGACATCACCTTGGATAATGAGCCGTAACTCGTGTGGTGGTTTCAACTCACATTGGCTAAGGAGGACGCATGATGATGAAGAAAGCGAGGCTGTTGCAAGTTGGGGCTGTGACCGTGCTGGCCATGGCCACCATCATGAGTTGTGACAAAAACCCCGCGCATGTTGTGGATCGGTCTGCTGAGGAAGAAGCGATTCGCACCATCGTGCTGGGCGACGTGGAGGTGTTCCACGAGATGGGCCTGGACGACGGAGGAGCTCAACCGCCAAGCTATGAGGTTGGCGCTACCCCAAAGGCAGGCGACTACATTGAACCCGTGAGGTATGGCCGGCGAGGCAAGTTCTCTCTCGTGTCAGTGGACATTGAGTTCGAGGCTGCGCCGGGGGAACTCGACACCCTGGCCATCGCCACGGTGACGAAGACGTTCACTGGTACGTTTGTCGTCGTGGCCAAAGATAGCGAAAACACTCCTCCTCAGGCGTACAAAGTCTACGAGAAACCCATTGAGACCACGGTGGTGCGGAAGGCAAAGCTGCGTCGAGTGGCGTACACCGACAACCCCCTTCGTAACTGGCGGATTGTCCAGGTGAGCATGAGCCAGTCCCAGTCTGTGCCCACTACCATCGACATTGCCCGTGTGTGGATTGAACCTCCAGGGCAGGAGCCGCTGGTGATTGCAGACCCGCTGAGCTATTGGCTACCTCGCCATATAGGATTGCCCCTGTTCTCGGCGGGCGACACGGTGAAGGTGTACGTGTCCCTTACCAATAGCAATAGCTTTCCACCGCCTCCCGGCACGACGGTGCTCGTCCATTTCGGCGTGGACCGAGGTCTGCACCGGGCGCGGCATGTCCTTAACGATCAAGGGGCGTACCCCGATCAGGTCGCCGGTGACGGGGTGTTCAGCGGCTGCTGGGTGGCGAAACACGACCAGGGGTTGCGGCATTTGCTGATCGACGCCATCGACAACGGCACCATCTACGACGACGCAGCGCCGTATAATTCGGTGCAGTGGGGGATGGTGTACGGAAGGAGATAGTTGTGCGTGGGCACGTTCCGGTGCCTTGCGAAGGGGAGTCTAATCATGGAGGATCAACTTATGCACAGGAACAGAGGCCTATGCTGGTGGATACTTACGGCTTCCCTCCTGTTGCTAGCCGGCTCCGTACTGGCGCAGCAGGTAGTGGTCAGGCCGCAACAGGCAGTGCTCCAGCCTGGCCAGGGGCAGCAGTTCGAAGCCCAGCTTTTTGACAACCTCGGCAGGCCGGTGCGCGGTGCGACCTACACGTGGTCGGTGGAACCGGCCACTCTCGGGGCGATCACGGGCGACGGTTACTTCGTAGCCGGCCAGCAGGAGGGGATCGGGCGGGCGCTTGTCAGTGCGCGAAGCGGCAGCTTGGTGGTGAGGGGAAGCGCAGATGTTGTCGTCGGCCCCGCGCGGGGAAGCGAAGCGGCGATGCGTTTGGTGGTAGAGCCGGGCGTTGTCGAGCTCATGCCTGGGCAGACGCAGCAGTTTCGCGCGGTGATTCAGACCAGGGAAGGGCGGACGGTACCAGCCGAGAGTGTGCGCTGGGAGGTCATGCCCCCGGCGCTGGGTACCATTACGCCCGAAGGCCTTTTCACTGCGGGAAACCTGCCAGCGGTGGGACAGGTCGTCGCCCAGGTTGCGGTAGAGCGAAAGCTGCTGCGGGGGGTGGCGCGTGTGATGGTCCGTCCGCACATGAATGCGGTCATCGCAGGAAGGGTGGTAAACGAAGCGGATAGTTCCCCCGTGCCTGGGGCCGTGGTGACGGTGCAGGGGCTGGGGGCTTTGCCATGGTGCGCTCAGGACACCACCACGGAGGAAGGGGATTACGAGGTGGCCGTGCCCGCGCCAGGATTGTATGTGGTCCGCGCGGAAGCGCGGGGGTTCGTGCCAGAATACTTTGACAACGCGCGGTCTCTGCCAGAAGCGACTCCAATCAGTGTGGCCCAAGACGACACAGTAACTGCTGTCAACTTCGCGCTAAGCCGGGGCGGCGCGATAAGCGGCTTGGTCGCAGCGGAACTGGACAGCACTCCTTTGCCCGGCGCCCACGTGCAGGCGTACCTCCCCCTTCTGCCGCACGTGCGTTATCACGCAGTGGCTGATCAGCACGGTGAGTATGTCATCGCCGGCTTGGCGGGAGGCTCCTATGTGGTGGAGGCAACCGCGGTCGGCTATCGGGGCGAGTTCTACACCGATGCGCCTACGATGCGCCAGGCTACGCTGGTAGAGGTAACGGAGACCGAGACGACGACAGGCGTGGACTTTTATTTACAGACTAGCAGCGCCATCACTGGCCGTGTGCTTGATGCGGTCACTGGTGCCCCTATTGCCCTGGCCCACGTCTGTGCGCACGCAGCTGGGACATCTGGCCGCGGCACATCGGAGGCAAGAGTCCTGACCGATAGCAGCGGGTGCTATACCCTGGGGGTTAGTCCGGGCACCTACTACGTGGAAGCGAGAGCCCAGGACTACGCGGCGCAGTGGTTCGAGGGCGTGACAGAGCGCCGCTTGGCGACCCCGGTTCTCGTGGTCAGCGAGCAGCACACTTATGGAATAGACTTCCACCTGAGTCGGCTCGGTGCTATTAGCGGCCTGGTGACCGACCAAGGGAGCGGTGCTCCCATCGCAGGGGCGGTGGTGACCGCCTACCGGGAAGGCCCGGGGGCTGAGCCTTCGCCAGTGCGGACCGATGAGCATGGCATGTATCTGATCAGTGGGCTACAGCCAGGCAACTACTTTGTTCGAGCTGTGGCAGAAGGCTATCTTGCTGAATGGTACTGCGAAGCGTCCAGCGTGCGAGATGCGTCCCTGGTGGCGGTCGCCGGTGGCGACACGAGTGCAGGCATTGATTTCACGCTTTCGGGCGGTGGCAGCATCACCGGCACGGTGCGCAGCAAGAGTACTGGACAGCCTATAGCAGGCGCGCGCGTGGAGGTGACCGGTGCGACCGGTCCGTTTATGCGAGTGACCTTTACAGGCGAAGACGGAGCCTATGCGGTCACTGGCCTGCCGAGTGGAAGCTACTTTGTGCACGCCTCGGCGAGGAACTATCTTCCCGTCTATTTTGACGGGGTCTCGCGCCGCGCGGAGGCAACCCCTGTGGTCGTCAATGCGCCAGAAGCGACCACCGGTATTGATTTTTCGCTTCCCTCCCGCTTCCTTGAGGGTGGGGCCATTGCAGGCAGGGTTACGGATGAGCGGACCGGCCAGCCTCTGCGCGGAGTACGCGTCTACGCCGCGCCGGTGACGTCTGGCCAAGTCCATCATGACCTCACCGACAGCACGGGGCTCTACGTTCTCCGCGGACTACAGCCCGGACGCTACCTTGTGTGGGCCTTCAAGAGCGGCTATCTGGTCGAGTTCTATGAAGATACCCATTCCTGGTGGCTCGCTACACCCGTGACGATAGGAGCGGGCGAGCAGGTCACCGGCATCGACTTTGCGCTCACTCCCCAGGCTCGCGGGCCGTTTACTCTGGCCGGCAGAGTGATGGACAAGGGCGACTTGCCGTCCTCGGGAGCGCTGGTGCTTGTGCACCAGGCAGGTGAACTCGTCGCCACTGTCTTGTGCAGCGAGGATGGGAACTACCTGCTGGAGGAGTTGCCGCCTGGCCAGTATGAAGTGTGCGCGCAGCGGGTCGGCCAGCATTCCGGGGGTCCTGCGGTTACTCTCACGCTGAGCAGCGAGGAGCGCTCTTGCGAGAACTTGAATCTTTTGTTGGCTAACCAGGACGGCCCTGCTGGTGCCGAGGCCGCGTTGCCACAGAGTTTTGCCCTCGTAGGTGCTTTCCCCAATCCGTTCAATCCCAGCACCGAGGTGCGATTCGAGCTGCCAGAGGCAGCCGAAGTAAGCATCATCATCTACAATGTGCTGGGGCAGCCAGTGCACACGGCGTTCCAAGGTGTGCTTGAAGCTGGCAGACACGCGGTGACCTGGGACGGCAGGGACCAAAGGGGGGTGTCGCTAGCAAGCGGTGTGTACTTGTGCAGGCTCGAAGCACAGACGCCATCCGGTCAGCGCCATCTATTCGTGACTAAGATGCTGCTGGCCCAATAGGTTGACGCTGTGCTCCTCCCAGGAGGGGGTCGGGATCCGGCCCGATCCCCTCCTCTCTCGTGGGAGGATCGCACGATCCTTTTCGAGTCGGCCTTGGCCGCGAATGAGGCTCAGCATAGTCCTGTCAAAGGAGGAACTGGATGAGGCGGGCACTTTGTATTGTGGGAATGTGTATAGCAATGGGCTTGAGTGTTGGTTGTGCTTCAAGGGCAGTGTACGTGCGAAGTGCCCCACCGGTGGTGCGCGTCGAAGTAGCCGGTCCTCCACCCTTTGCCGGAGCGACCTGGATTCCGGGCCATTGGGAGTGGCACGGTACTTGGGTGTGGACTCCTGGTCACTGGCGGAAAGCATCGAAAGGAAAAGTGTGGGTACCGGGCTACTGGCGCGAGACACCACGCGGCTGGCGGTGGGTGGAAGGACATTGGGCGCGTCGGTAACAGACAAAGAGCAGACCCGTTAGCTCAGACGGCGCCGTGGCCAAGATCTTCTCTTACAGCGCTCGACGTGCGGCCAGGAGGATTGTGGTGAGCGTGCTCCTCCTGGCGTGCTTTTTCTTTGCGGAAAACCTGCCGGCTCAAGAGTCGACCCGCGCGCCGGATCAGGCTGAGGCCGTCATCCTTGCCCGAACGCTTTACGAACTGGCCTTCCTCCGTGTGCAGCGACTTGTTCCAGAGTTCTTTGCGCACGGCGACACGACTGGCATTGACCCGGAGGTGGCTGCTCTAGTCAATGAGGCATTGCAGCTTGCCGCGAGGCAAGAATGGGCCGGTGCAGAAGCGCTGCTCGGTGTGGTTGCGGAGTACTTGTCTGGAACAACACAAAGCTCCTCTCCCCCCATCAGCCAAGCCGCTGCATCTCCAAGATCCATAGGGACACGCTGGTATCCAGAGCTGTTTGTGGGCGTGGAAGGGTGGCACCAGCGCTTTGCCGTGCCCGGGGAGCTGCAGGACACTACCCTCGCGGAACGAGATGGCAACCCTGTTATTGGTCTGCGGCTGGGCTTTGAGCGGGGGTCGGCTCGGACCAGGCTGACTGATGGAACTTTGGAACTGCGCAGCAGCCGGGACTACCAGGGAGGCCGCCTTTTTCTGGGCCATCGCGTGCGCTTTGGAGATGGACACTACGTGATGCTTCAGAACGAGATCGAGGGGATGGCGTATCGGGAGGCGCAACCACCCGATTTCGGGCGCGCCAATCTGCGCTGCGAATTGGGCTATGCCCTTGCTCCTACACTCGTTGCCCTGGTGGGGTATACCGGTTCGCTCCAAAGCTACGCCGGAGAAGACCGCTTTTATGCCAGCTACGTGGCCCATCGTTTGAGAAGCGAGGTCACTGCCTTGGTAGTGCCAAGCACGCGCCTATCGTTGGAATACGAGTTCGGCCGCTGGCGCTACCCCCACCTGGCGAGTCGTGATTACCGTGACCACGCGCTCCGCGGCCGTCTCTTTTTCCAGGGCCTGCTTGTCGATGGTCTCGTGCGGCACCGGCACTTCACTACCCCATTCGCGGACAGTTTGTACAACAACCCTTACGTGGAGGCAGAACTGCGCGCCGAGTGGCGCCATGATTTCGGTCGTTGGATTGCGCTCGTCCTCCACGGCTACCTCGCAGCGCGTGACTATAGGTTTCCAGCCGCGTCCACTCCGGACTATCGGCTCTACGAAGTGTCGCCAGCTCTCCGGTTGCCGGTGGCGGGTTTTGGATTTTTGGAGGTAGGCTATCGACTTCAACGTCGGACACCGCGGGCCTCGGAAGGGATCGAACAAGACCAGTTTTCGCTGATCGATCAGTACCTCTCCTTCGGTCCCTCCGTTGCAGTGGAGTACAGCGGCCCCAGAGGATTCCTGCTTTCGGCCAGCGCCACCCTGGGCAAGGTAATTTACCCCGAGTCGCCCACCCGCGACGTGTCCGGCCTCTCGATCTATTCCGACCGGCGGGCTTCCTCCTTCATGTGCTTCGTGACCTGGCCGTGGTCCTTGCATTGGGAGCTCAATGTGCTGGCAAACTATGACGCAGACCTGGATGTCAAGGCCAGCGCCTATGACTCCCGCACATCGGTCTTCACCTTCGAGCTCCGTTACCGCTTCTGAGAACCTGCCACATTTTCTTCAGCACACTTCCAGCTTGGCTGAAACATTTCCTTCGCGAAGCCGTTAAGTCAGGTGTAGTCACCGGCGGCCACCATGCTGCTCATTCCCCTCGCTCAATGGTTTTTGCGAACGGGCGAGGGAAAACAGAGAGGAGGGAGGGAGAATGCACAAGGATCGAGATGTTTCCTTGGTCATCGGCTGCCTAATGATTGTGCTCGGAGCCCTGCTGCTTGCGAGCAAACTTGAACTGTTTCAGCTGAGTGGGGGAACAGTGTGGACAATCATGCTTGGCGTCTCTGCGGTGGCCCTTGCCATCGTGTATGCTCGTGAGCACAGGCGCTGGTGGGCGCTCCTGCTCGCCTGCTGGTTGGGCTTGATGGCCGTCGAACGGCTGCTCCCATGGACCGGCTACGAGCAGTGGAGGGTCATGTGGGAGCTAAGTCTGTTGGGCGCAGGGCTCGCCTTTGTCGTCGTTTTCTTGAGGCATCCGGCGCAGTGGTGGTGGCTCCTTCCCGGTGGCATCCTGCTGACCATCGGGCTCACCGGAGTGGTCGGGCGTCTTGACCTGGTCCCGGGGCACTACCAAGCAGTGATCTTCTTTGCAGGGCTCAGCATAACATTTGGTCTTCTCTATATCTTGCGCAACGAACAGCGCAAGCTCGCGTGGGCACAATACCCCGCCCTTTCGCTCCTTGGCGTGGCAGTGCTGGTTCTCATCCTGGGCACACCTGAGGTGCATGGCCTGGTGCTACCCCTTGTCTTATTGGGCGTAGGCCTGCTTGTCCTATTGCGGAGCCTGAAAGGTGCACAAAGTGCCACCAGGGCCCCAAAGGGGCGAAAAAAGGCTTGAAAATCCCCTTTGGTTTTCACAAATTGAGGCTGGCACAACTGCGATCTGGGTGAGAAGTATCACGCAAGGGCGGCCAGGATGACCGCGAAAAAGCTCAAAGAGGTGGAACCTGCTGCGGTGCTGAGTTTCTTGCCCTCGGTGGACGCGGTGCTATCCTCGCCAAGAGGCGATAAACTCTGTGCGCGCTACCCCCGCTGGCTCATCAAGGAGGAGGTCGTGAGCGTGCTGGATGAGCTGCGCCGAGAGGCCTTGGGAGGTGGCCGTGCCGGCGTACGTTCGAGGGAGGCTGCGGTCACCTATGTGCTCCAGGAAACGCAGAGGCGAATGGTGAAGCTGTTTCGACCTTCGCTGGGGCGGGTCATTAACGCTACCGGAATAGTCTTGCATACCGGGCTGGGGAGAGCCCCCCTGGCCGCGGAGGCGCGCAAGAGCATTCTCACCGCCACCGAGCATTACTGCAACCTGGAACTGGACCTGGAGACCGGCAAGCGCGGCGACCGTCAGCTGCACGTGGAAAGACTCTTGCGGCGCCTGAGTGGCGCAGAGGCGGCGTGCGTGGTCAACAACAATGCAGCTGCCGTGCTCGTCGCCCTTAACACCATGGCCTATGGCAAAGAGGCAATCATCTCGCGTGGCCAGCTCGTGGAGATCGGCGGCTCCTTCCGTATGCCCGAAGTGATGGAAAAGAGCGGCACCATTATGGTGGAAGTGGGCACCACAAACAAGACCAAACTCAGCGATTATGAGCGGGCCATTTCGGAAAGAACCGGGGTGGTGGTGGTAGTTCACACTTCAAACTATCGGGTGTTGGGCTTCACGGCAGAACCGGCGCTGCGCGAGGTGGTGGACATGGCGCATGCGCACCATGTTCCTGTCCTGCACGACCTTGGCGGTGGGGTGCTCGTGGATCTGCGCAGCATCGGGCTTCCTTATGAGCCCCTGGTCCAAGAGAGTGTCCAGGCAGGTGTGGATGTGGTGACCTTTAGCGGCGATAAGGTGCTGGGCGGGCCTCAGGCGGGTGTCATTGTGGGGCGCAGGGCCTATGTGGAGGCCATCAAGACCAATCCTCTCATGCGGGCGGTGCGGTGCGACAAGTTGACGATAGGCGCCTTGGAAGCCACCCTCAAGCTCTTCTTAGACCGGGACAGGCTGCTTGCGGCAAATCCGACGTTACGCATGCTCTCCACTCCTGTGGAAGTCGTAGAGCAACGGGCCCGGAGGGTAGTTGACCTGGTGGCTGCCTCCTGTGAGCGCAGGTGCCACGTGCGTGTGGCCCCGAGCAATGCTCAGGCCGGAAGCGGGGCACTCCCGCTTGAGCAAATCCCGAGTCGCGCGGTGGTGGTTAGATGCCAGGACCTTGCTGCTCATGAGCTGGCCGCCCGCCTGCGCAGGTTGCCCCTCCCAGTGATCGGCTACGTCCAGGGCGAAGAACTCTACTTGGACATGCGCACGGTACGAGATGACGAGGTCCCGCTCCTTGCCGCAGCCCTGCGCAAGGTGATGCGAAGGGCAAAGTAGCCCTCTACCTATCGCCTCGTGCCAGGCGCTGTCTGCGGGCCTCGAACAGAAGGATCCCCGCGGCGACCGAAACGTTCAACGAATTCACCTTTCCGTGCATAGGGATGCGGACAAGGAAGTCGCATTTCTCCTGGGTCAGGCGCCGCAAGCCTTTGCCCTCGCTCCCCAGGACCAAGCCGGTGGGGCCGGTCAGGTCTGCCCGAGTGTATTCCTGTGGTGCTTCTGCGCTTGCTCCGAACAGCCAGATGCCGTGTTTCTTCAGTTCCTCCATGGTCCGGGCGATGTTGGTGACGCGCGCGATCGGCAGGTAGGAGGCGGCGCCGGCGGCCGTCTTCTCCACCACCGGGGTGACTGCCACCGCGCGGTCGCGGGGAATGATGACCCCATGGGCCCCGGCCGCCTCGGCTGAACGGATGATGGCGCCGAGGTTGTGAGGGTCCTCGACCCCGTCCAACACTACCACCAGAGCTGGCTCGCGCCGTTGCTCTGCCAGGTGGAGGATACCCTCAGTGCTCGCGTAGGCGAAAGGTTCCACCTCTGCCACAAGCCCCTGGTGTTTCGCAGTCCCAGCCAACCTCGTCAGCTCATCAGGCGAGAGGCGCTCTGTTGGCGTATTGGCTGCACCTGCCAGGGCGAGAAACTCTTCGGCCACCGGGGCAGCAAGCGTCGTGGAGAGCCACAAGCGCCGGACGGCTCGCCCACTGCGCAGCACCTCGCGAACCGGATTGCGGCCGTACACCAAGTTCTTCACCTGACCTCCTCAGCCTTGCCGGCCATCGATGGGAAAAGACTATCACCACTGCAAAGTAGCAAAGGTTGCTGAAATGAGCAAGGGGAAAGTTGGCACCCTGGTGGCATGGTCGCCACCTGAAGGGCTCGTTTTTGCAAAGGTGTTGCTTTTTGCCTTGACTTTTTGTGGCTTTTGTGGTAATATTGGCTAAGCGATGAGGAGCAGAGGGCGATGCTGAGCGAACGCGAAGAGTACTGCAAGAATCACCCTGACCGGCTTGCCAAGCGGCACTGTTTTGTCTGTGGCGCGCCCATCTGCCCGGAGTGCCAAAGGCCTGCTTTCCACCACGTGTTTTGCAGTGTTGCCTGCCTCAGCCGATTCCTGCTCAGAGAAGCTCCGCGGGGGGCTAGTCGGGCGGCGACCAAAGCGCGGCACCTCCGTTGGCGACCACGATTTCAGTCCATCTTTAACGTGCTCGTTGCGGCAGCCCTGGTGCTGGCTGCCTTGGCTTTGCTGCGGGTGGTGCGCACGGGACAGCGCCTGGAGGAGCGTTTGCAGACCTATGGATGGCCTGCTCTCGCTCACGCACCCGACACCAGCGCCCTGCGCGTGAGCGGCCCTGGGGCTATGGTCACAAGCAGCACCTTTGATATCACGGGAGAGGCAGGGCCCAATCAGATCATAAGCTTGTGGTCAGACGGGAACCTGCTCGCCGTGACCATGGCTAGCGACGGCACATTTTGCTTCTCGGGCGTACAGGCGCGGCGGGGCCAGAACCGCTTCGTGGTGCGCGCCACCTCTGCAGATGGCTCGGTCCAGATCCTGCAAACCATCGAGTTCCTCTACGGACTGCCCACGATCAACTATCTTGTGCGCTCTTTTGACCGAGGCCCAACGGACAGGCCGCTTGTAGCATTAACGTTTGACGGTGGCTCCTCCGACAATGCAGCAGCGGAGGTGCTCGCGGCGCTGCGCAGCAAGGGTGTGCGCTGCACCATGTTCCTCACCGGGGCCTTTATCCGCCGCTACCCCGAGCTGGTCCGGCAGATGGTGGCAGATGGACATGAGATCGGCAACCACACCTGGTCCCACCCGCATCTCACCACTTACGCGGAAAACGGGCGTCACACAACCAGGCCTGGGGTGACCAGAGAGATGCTGCAGCACGAGCTGCTCCGGACGGCCGACCTGTTCCGCAAGGTCACGGGCAAAGAGATGGCCAAGCTGTGGCGAGCGCCCTTCGGCGAACATAACGCCGAAATCCGCAGTTGGGCAGCCGAAATTGGCTATCGCCAGGTGGGGTGGACCATGGGCCGCAACGGCAATGAGACCATGGACACCTTGGACTGGGTGGCCGACAAAGACTCGCCGGCCTACCAGACTGCGGAAGAGATCGTGGAGCGTATTGTGCACTTTGGGCACAGCGACCTTAGTGGGGCCGCAGGCGCCATCATCCTCATGCACCTGGGCACCGAGCGAAAGGAGGACCAGGTGCACAAGGCAGTGCCGCTCATCATCGACGGCTTGCGCGCCAGAAACTATGTGTTTGTCACCGTGTCGCAAATGATGTAATGAACTGCACGATTGCCGACCCTGTGAGCAAGGGTCAGTCAGGAGTGAGACTTGAGTGGACTAGGGATGCGCGAATCTATGAATCGCGTGCTTCTGAATGAAAAGCTGTACGATCTCTGGAAAAAGCGCTCCGAATGGTGGGTGCGCACGCAGAGGGTGTGCGTATCAGGGCTTCAGCATATCCCCCGCCAAGGAGCAGCAGTGCTGGCGGCCAACCACATCAATTGGAAGGACATATTCTTTATCGGCGGTGTAGTGCCGCGCCGGGTGTCCTTTGTGGGCACTGCAGAGCTGTTTGACATAGAGGTATGCCGCGAGATGGTGGAGAGGTACATCCACGAGCACCTCTCATTTGCTTGGGCGCACGGGCTTATTAGGAAGCTCAGTGATTGGGCCGCGCACGTGATGGTGACCCGCGTGCCCTACTGCGGGACTATCCCGGTCAAGCGGGGGGTCAACGACAAGTCATTTTTCGATCTGGCAAAAGAGGTGCTGCGGCAAGGGAACCTGCTGTGCATCTTTCCGGAAGGGGGCACATCGCGACCGGAGCGACTGCGGCGTTTCAAGCACGGTCTGGCTAAGATTGTCTATGACTTGCATAGCGAGGGGATGGAAGACATCCCCATCCTGCCCACGGCCCTGCGGGGCACGGAACACCTCTACGTGCCGGGCAGAAAATTGTTCTTCCGCGTGGGTACCCCGCACTTTATCAGGGACTATATCCTGGGCCATGAGAAAGAGACCCTGCGCCTGTTCAGCGAAAAGCTGCGGGAGAGCGTTCAGGAATTGCTGGACTTTGGACGACGGTGCGCGCACGCGGTGAAGATGGAGGAGTCAGCGACGGAACCTCCTGGGGAGTTTAGCGCGTCTGCGGCCTAGAAACAGACCAGTACCCGGTCTTGTGGCAGCGGACATGTGCCAAAAGTGACACGAGGTGGGTAGGGATGCCACGCTTCATTGCGGATCTGCACATCCATTCGCGCTATAGCATTGCCACCAGCCAGGATATGGGCATTCCTGAGGTCGCAAAGTGGGCTCGGCGCAAAGGGATCGCCCTGATGGGCACCGGCGACTTTACCCACCCCAAGCACCGACAAGAAATCCTTGCTACCTTGCAGGAGGATGGCCACGGCCTGCTTGTGCCTAAGGACGGCGACGGCAGCGTGCGGTTTATGCTCAGCGCCGAGCTCTCTGCGGTGTACGCGCAGGACGGCAAGACGCGCAAGGTCCACCTACTGGTCTATGCGCCGAGCCTGGGTGCGGCCGAGGCGGTGGTCAGGGCGCTCCAGGTGCGCGGCAGGTTGGACGCGGACGGTCGCCCCACGTTCGCCCTGTCAGCGCGCGACTTGACGCGCGTGGTGCTGGAGGCCTGTCCCGACTGCATGGTCATCCCTGCCCACGCTTGGACGCCCTGGTTCTCCGTGTTCGGCGCCAATTCTGGATTTGACTCCCTGGAGGAGTGCTTTCAGGACATGACGCCCCACATCAAAGCCATCGAAACGGGACTGTCCTCCGATCCGGCCATGAATTGGCGCCTGTCCACACTGGACCACATCACGCTCATCTCCAACTCTGATGCCCATTCCCCATCGCGCATTGGCCGAGAGGCAAATGTGTTCGACTGCGATCTGGACTATTACGAGCTGAAGCGTGTTATCGAGAGCAAGGACCGCTCGCGCTTTCTCATGACAATCGAGTTTTTCCCAGAGGAAGGCAAGTACCACTTTGACGGCCATCGCCGCTGCGGGATTGTCTTTTCGCCGGAGGAAACCAGACAGCACGGCGGCCTGTGTCCGGTGTGCGGCCGCCAGCTCACCATCGGGGTCATGCATCGCGTGCATGAGTTGGCCGATCGTGCGCCAGGATTTGTGCCTGAGAATGCCATACCCGCAGTGCACCTGATCCCTCTGCAGGAGATCATTGCCGAGGCGCTTGGTCAAGGGGTGGAAACGGTGGGTGTCCAGAACGAGTACCTGCGCCTGGTGAGCGAAGCAGGCAGCGAATTCCGCCTGCTTCTAGACCTAGATGAAGCGCAGGTGCGCAGTTTTGTGCCTGAGCGCATCGCCACCGGGATCATGCGCGTGAGGCAGGGCAAGCTGCATATTGTTCCTGGGCATGACGGCGAGTTCGGCAAGATCAGCATTTTCGGCGAGGACGAACGCGCGGGTCAGGACCAACTGAGTCTGTTTTGACCTCCTATGGAATCGTTTCTCGAATTGGTGCGGACGCGTCGGAGCATTAGGAAGTTCGTCGACCGGCCGGTGGAGAGGGAAAAGATCCTCGCCTGCATCGAAGCAGCGCGCTGGGCACCCTCGGCCGAGCACGTGCAGCCATGGCGCTTTATCGTGGTCGACGATGCGGAGCTGAAAGACAGGCTGGCGCGCAGTGCATTCAGCGGAATCTATTCGGCTACGCGGTGGGCGGCGCGTGCGCCGGTGCTGATCGCGCTACTGGCCAGGCCAGACCTCATCGCCAATCGGCTGGGGGCGCGCCTGCAAGGGACCCACTACTACCTCCTGGACATGGGCATAGCCGGCGAGCACTTGGTCTTGCAGGCGCACGAATTGGGACTGGGCACGTGTTGGATAGGATGGTTCAGTGCGCGTGGTGCGCGCAAGGCGCTTGGCCTGCCGCGGCGCTACCGCGTGGTGAGCCTCATCGCCATGGGTTACCCCGCACAAGCGACGCTGAAACCAAAGACGCGCAAGGCCATCGATGAGATCTGCCGATTCAATACCAGCGAGGGGTTGTAACATCCTGCCATGGTCCTGCCGAGGCCGCTTGTGGAAGGGAGGCTGATCCGCCGCTACCAAAGGTTCTTGGCCGACGTGCTTCTCGAAGACGGCAGGGTAGTCACCGCGCACTGCCCCAACAGCGGCAGTATGCGAGGCTGTAGCGCACCCGGGAGTGTGGTGCTTCTGTCGCTCGCACACAACCCGAAGAGACGCTGCCGTTACACCTGGGAACTGGTAAGAGTCGGGCGGATATGGGTGGGCATAAACACGTGGTTCGCGAATAGGCTGGCGGCAGAGGGGGTGCTCCAGGGGCTGGTGCCTGAGCTGGCCGGCTACTCCCTGTTCAGGCAAGAGGTCCCTTTCGGCGATAACACCCGCCTGGACCTTTTGCTTGCGCGCGGTGATGAACTCTGCTTCGTGGAGGTGAAGAACGTCACCCTGGTCGAAGAAGGGGTGGCTTACTTTCCTGACGCGGTGACAAACCGCGGCGCGAAACACCTGGAGGAGCTCATGCGGGCTCACGACCAGGGGCACCGAGCGGTGGTCTTTTTCGTGGTGCAACGCCAGGACGCGCACCTGTTTCGGCCTGCGGCCCACATAGACCCTTGGTATGCCGCGACTCTCCGCCGCGCGGTAGCGCATGGGGTGGAGTGCCTGGCGTATCGTGCCAGGGTGAGTAAGAGGGAGATACGCTTGGACCGACGCGTCCCATGTGAGGTGGGGCACGCCCGGATGCGGGTGCCAGTGCAGACAGAACCGGGCTCGGCTGCGACGTGAAAACGCAATACCCTCTGGAGGTCAACGTGAGAAGGTGGTGGCTGGGATTCTGTTTTCTGATTCTTGCCTGCGGCCAGACGGAAGTGGAGCGGCGGGCGATCCACATGCCCAGGGTGGGCGCACCAGCACCGCACTTTGCCCTGCCTGCCAACGACGGGTCTGTAGTAAACCTGGAAGCGCTGCGGGGGCGGCGCGTGGTCCTGTACTTCTACCCCAAGGACAGGACACCCGGCTGTAGCCTGGAAGCGGCCTCCTTTCGCGACCGCCTGGCCACTATCGACTCGTTAGGCGCCGTCGTGTTGGGTGTCAGTGTGGATAACCAGGAGTCTCACCAACGGTTCTGCCAGGAGCTAAACCTCAATTTTCGCCTGCTGAGCGATACCGCTGGTACGGTGTGCCGGGCATACGGGGCGTTGGACAAGGACGGTCGGGCGTACCGCGCCACATTCGTGATCGACGAACAGGGCAATGTGCGCGCCGTGTTTCCCGTGGTGGCGGTCCAGGGACACGTGGAGGAGGTGCTACGGATTCTGCGCGCGATGCCGCCTCTGCACACCTCCGAATCGCAGTTCTGAGCGTTGCTTGTGCACTGGGTATGGGCCGCAAGATACCTCAGTCTCCTCCAGCGCACCCTGGGACCCTGGCGCGCGTCAGCTGGGAGGAGGTTGAGGCGCGGCGCGACCTCATCTATCGGCGGCGCAACGAATTGCGCGTCAGCTCCATCCCCGAAGCGCTCGATTTTGTGAACAGCGTGGGTTTCTGCTTTGCCTTTGCCGCCAGGCACTCTGAGCTTCCCTGCTTGTGGCACGCCGTGCGCGGCGAACGAAACCCCCGCCTGCCAGAGCACATCCAGCACGACTGGTCGATAGGGTTGGTGTGGGAGGCCAAAGACGTGCTAGCGGCGGAGCGGAAAATCTACTACGGAAAGGCCCTGCGCTCTCGCCCCACCATGATCTCGCTGCAGTTTTTCCCCCAGTTCTACCGCGCACAAGGCAGACAAGGTGACCAGGAGGAATACCTTGCGCTGTACCGTCGCGGTGTGCTCAGCCCGGCGGCCAGGCGGATCATGGACGCGTTGAGCAAACGGGCACCGCAGATTACCCGCGAGCTCAAATGCGCGTCCGGCCTGGCGCGACCGGAAGACAGGTACGCTTTTGACCGCACCATGGCGGAGCTGCAGATGCAGCTTCTGGTGGTAAAAGTGGCAGAGCTGGACGAGCCCTTCACCTTCGTATGGGACCTTGTGGTGCGCAGGTTCGCGCCGGAGGTGGAACTGGCCGCGAGCATTTCGCCCCACGAGGCCAGAGTGGCTATCCTTGACAAGTACTTTGCCACGGTGCTGGTATCTTCTCCCCGAAAAATCGCGCAGCTTTTTTCTTGGGGGGACCAGGAGATCCAACAGGCCCTGGCAGAGTTGCTGAGACGCAGGAGCGTGGAAGAAGTTGCCGTAGAAGGCGAACCAGGATTGTGGTTTCGCACCACCAGCTGGAAGCCAGACCGGCTACAGGCATAAGGAGAGGGCCGATGGAGTACGGGACATGGGTGGTGTTGATAGGGTCTGCGGCGTCGATTGGCTTTGTGCACACCGTGATAGGACCCGACCATTACTTGCCCTTTGTGGTGTTGGCGCGTGCGCGGCAGTGGAGCATGAGCAGGACGCTTCTTGTGACGCTCGGCTGTGGCATCGGACATGTGCTCAGTTCGGTGCTCATCGGGGCCATCGGGGTGGTGGCAGGGATCGCCGTGGGCCGACTCGAGGGCGTGGAAGGCGTGCGCGGTGAGGTCGCCTCCTGGTTGCTCATCGGATTTGGCCTTGCGTACGGCGTGTGGGGATTGCGCAGAGCGATGCTGGGTAAACCGCACGTCCATCCCCACGTGCACGAGAACGGGAGCATTCACACTCATCCCCACACCCATTCGGGGAGCCACGGTCACGTGCACGAGGACAAGGGTCAGGTGACCCCGTGGGTCCTGTTCATCATCTTTGTACTTGGGCCCTGCGAACCGCTCATCCCCCTTTTGATGTACCCGGCAGCCACGCACCACTGGGGGGCAGTCCTTGGGGTCACTGCTGTGTTTGGCACGGTGACGGTACTCACGATGCTTGTGATTGTAGCTCTCCTTGCGCGCGGCTTGTTCATGATTAGAACGGGGGGCCTGGAGCGGTATTCTCATGCCCTCGCAGGCGGGATTATCGCGCTTTCCGGACTCGCCATCAAGTTCCTGGGGCTATAGACCTCCTGTAACATTTTCCACGCTCCTGCGTCTTTAGCAGTGAGACCCGATGAGACATGCGCACTTCACAACCGCGGTGCTGGCGCACAAGGATCGCATCTACAGCCAGGCATACTACTTCCTCGGAAACCGTCCGGACGCCGAGGATGTGACGCAGGAGGTCTTGCTCCGCGCGTGGCAAAATTTGGATGCGATCCGGAAGCCTACTGTGAAGGCCTGGCTCATGCGGGTTACTCACAATCTGTGCATCGATACCTTGCGGCGGCACAAGGCGCAGCAGGTGGTACGGACGCCGGAAGCGAGCGACGGGTGCGAAAAGGGATTGCCGCTCGTGGCCGAGGACGACCCTCAGGTGAATGCTGAGGAAAGCGAGCTGCGGCGTCATCTGCTTCAGGCGATTCAACGTCTGCCCGTGCGCTTGCGGAGCGTCATAATCATGCGCGAGCTTCAGGACATGACCTACGAGGAGATAAGCTCCGCATTGGATCTACCGCTCAACTCGGTAAAGGTGTACATTCATCGAGGACGCAAACTGTTGCGCGCTGCGCTTGGGCATCTGCTCGAAGAGGTGGATTGATGGGAAAGAAGCACGATCGTGCACATCCGGGGGCCTTGTTGGATGCCTATCTGGATGGTGAACTTTCGCGAAGGGAGCGCCGCCAGGTGGAAGCTCATGTGCGCACCTGTCCCCGCTGTCGTGCGGAGTTGGATGGGCACCGCCAGCTCCACGCCAAGTTGCGTACCCTTCCCGTGCTCTCCTGTCCTGAGGAGGTGATTGCGCGGGTGCAGGCACGATGCACTCCGCAGGTCGTGCGCAGGTGGCACGCGGCGGTCAGACCGCGTTTCGGCTGGCGTCTGGCCATGGTGGGGGCGACTGTGGCAGTGGCAATGCTGATTCTGCTCTGGCGGCAGCCGTGGCAGCGACAACCCTATGAGGGCACATCCTACAGCGAAGAAGAGGTACTCCAGGCGCGCCGCGACGTGGAATTGGCCTTCGCCTATGTTCATCATGCGCTGCGCCTAAGCGAACGCACGTTAGAGGAAGAGGTACTGCCCAGGCAAGTGGTGAAGCCACTGAAACGCGGCGTAGCTGCCGCCTTCGGGGCCTTGACACAGGAGGGAATTTGATCATGAGGAGTGCAATGGTGCTTGGGGCTGTGCTGGCACTCATGGCCAGCGCTGGTGCCCCGCTGGTGGCTCAGGAGGATGAAGAGCTCAAGAAGCATCCCGGCTACGTGGATTTTTCCCAGCTCCCTATCCCGACTGAGGGGGAGGAACTGGTGGAGGTGTACATTCGCGGCCCGCTCCTGCGGCTGGTTGCCAAAGCCGCTGGAGATGAAGAGGAGGGATTGGCCAGAATGTTGTCCAAACTCCTCTTGGTGCGGGTGAACACCTTTGGCACCGACAGTGCCACCGCTCTGGCCCTACGGCCACAGATTGCCAAGATTGAGCAAGAACTGGCCAGAAAGCAATGGGAAAAAGTGGTTCGTGCCAAGGACCGGCGAGGGGAGACGGCCCATGTGTACATGAAGATGCAAGGCGAAAAGATACTGGGCCTGCTGGTGATGGCAGTTGAACCCGGGGGCGAGGCTGCATTCGTCAACATCGTGGGCGAAATTGACATGGAGGCCATCGGTAAGCTGGGGAAAAAGTTCGACATCCCAGTCCTGGAAGAGGTCCAGTCTGGCCGCAAAGCCAAGTAGGCGGTGCGTGCGATGAGAAGAGCGACGTGTCTTCTGCTTGCCTTCGCCTGCACTTTCATCTTCGGCTGTGCGGGCGTGGACGGCAACTTTTGTCGGGTGCGCGATCTTGTGGTCCAATCCATCGGCACCCGGGAGGTAGTCACGGAGTTTCAGATTGGCCTGGGGCCTGGATTGCTGTGGCTCGGCGGGACAGCGGCGAGGCTGGCCTCAGGCGAGGACGAGGCGGCCGGTCTCCTGCTCGACATCCATGCCGTGCAAGTGGGCGTATATCGCCTGCGTGGCGAAGTGACAGACGCCGGGCGAACCCCAGCTGCATTGGTGCGTCGTTTGGCCAAGCGGGGGTACGAGCCCATCGTCAAAGTCTGTGACAAAGGAGAGGCGACCGTTGTCTTTGCCCGGATGCGCAAGGAGCGCCTGCAGGCCCTTCTTGTCGTGGCCATCGACGGAGAAGAACTGGTACTGGCCGAGGTGCGGGGCCGGCTGGAGAGAGTGGTCCAGGAGGCAGTCCGCAATCGGGGCCTGCGCACCAAGAAAGCCATCGCTGTGGTTAGCAACCGCGGTACGTCTTGATCGGTAGGACTAATCGGCACCGCCTTCCCCATACCGCGCCGACCTTAATTTCTGATGCGCTACGACGGAGGGCTCGAAGCCGAGTGCGTTCCAATTGTTCCCTGCGCCGCTCGCGCGTTGGGAGTCCATTTGCTCACGTATTCTGCACGCAAGGGTCTGCCGGCTCCCTGTGCTGTGTGTCCACGCCTTCACTGATGCCTTCCGACGTGTGTCGGCCCAAACTTGCGAGCGTCTTCTCCCTGTCCAGGGCCGGTGCGTCTCAGTAACAGCGTAGGCCGCCGCCGGCATGAGCCGACGACCGGTCGGCGGGGCATCCTCCAAGAAGGTACCCTGCCAGGTGGCCCAATGTTTGGCGCGGCCTTGCCAGGGGCAATCCCCCCGCCAGTCCTTGCCATGCCTCCGGCTCTGCTCTTTCGCTGAGAACCCCCTTTGTTGCTTCGTGGGAGAAACAGCTTGATTTTTTCTTCACGGAGGCCTATATTGGCACACGTACTTGTAGCTGGGCCAAGCAAAGAAGGGGTGGCCTTTCCCGCCTAAGGTTTCTCACCTAACGAGGAGAAAGCAATGAAAAGGCACCGAGGAGTCATGGGCATCGCTCTGCTTGTGTGCGGAGCGCTGACTGGTACAGCTTTAGCCATCGACTATGCGGGGTTGGTAAAGGAGGCCCAGGCCCGCCATGCAAAGTTCAGGGCGGAGGTGCGCGACATGACCATGCAGCAGGTGATGGAAAACGTCACCGACCGCGGCAAGATGAGCTCGCAGATGACCGTCTACCTCAAGGGGGACAAGACTAGGGCCGATGTGCAGACAGACCTTGGGCCCGGGGCGCCCGCCAACATGAGGAGCATGCAAACCGTGGTCATCGGGGACGGCACGTACTACTGGCTCGTCTCCCCGATGATGGGCACCCAGAAGCTACCCCAGGAGGAGGGTGAAAAATACCGCAGCAACTGGGAATGGTGGGATCGCATGACCACGGAGGTCAGGGTGGTAGGCGAAGAGAAGGTCAACGGTCGGACCTGCCACGTGGTGGAGGGGAAGTCGAAACAGGGCTCGCCATTCTCCAAGCTGTGGATCGACAAGCAGACCTTTCTTTTGGTCAAGGCTGAAGGCACAGCCGGGGCAACTGCAGAGCGGATGAGCATCCTCTGCTCTGACTTTCACACCGTCCACAGAGATTTCGAGATCCCCTACCGCACGGATGTGTTTGTGGGTGGCAAACTCTCCAGCACGACCAGGGTGACCTCGGTCAAGGTCAACACGGGCTTGGCCGATGACCTCTTCGATCCCAAAAAGGTAAAGGTCAAAGGGCCGAGCATGAAGGAGTGGATGCAGATGATGGAGCGGGAGCAGCCGTAGAGTCCCTCGGGTCAGGGGGTGCCGAGCAGGGAGGACCTTTGCTCGGTGCAGGGGATGCGAAACTCGCGGGGTCTCATCCCTGCGCTCCAGGCGATAGCCTGAGAGCTAGAGGGCCCGGCATACAGGAGGGCATGACCATGAACCGAAACAGCGCCGACCTGGACGCGAAGAGGCGGGCGTACCTGAAGGCCATGCTCGCAAAAGACCCGAAGGAGTTGAGGTTTTGCGTCCTGGGTGCGGGTCACGGGGGGCTGGCGATGGCCGGGCACCTGGCGTTGATGGGATTCCAGGTGAACCTATTCAATCGCGGACGGCGCCGTATCCAGCCCGTGCAGGAGCGAGGTGGCATCCGGCTGGAAGGAGAGG
>JAPDPR010000031.1 GCA_034506335.1 candidate division KSB1 bacterium | reverse complement strand
AGATGTATCGGTGGTGAGCCAGAAGGTGGCGCTAGTGCGCTGACGGCGGCTGTCTCCAGGATGGGTTGGAGCGGGTTGGTTGCGAAGGGCCGCGAAGCCACCGCCGACAAGCGCTGCTCTTTCCTGCGCCCGCGCAGTGACCTCTTCCATCCAGTGACAATTCACGGTGGTGCGGCGTGGGCCGTCTACGTCAGCCGGGGCAAGAGATGTGCGCCGGCTTCCGTGTGCGGCAGGCGCATGGGCTGTCCGCAAAGGGGACCCAGCTGCGGTATAAAAAGCTAAAGCTACATTACCCGCTGAGGAGAGCGAGTGAATATCGGCAAGTTGTTCTTCAAATACCGCAGCTTTACCCCCGTGCCACTGCTCATTGCCGCGCTGATCCTGGCTAAGCCTTCACTTACCACTTTTCTCGTTGGTCTTGCGGTGGCGCTCGTAGGGGAAGCGATCCGTCTCTGGGGCGTGCTCTACGCCGGCAGCGCCACCCGTACCACCGGACGCGTAGGAGCAGACCGTCTGGTGACCGACGGGCCCTATGCCTATGTCCGCAATCCCCTGTACGTGGGCAACTTCCTGCTCAGCCTGGGCATTTTGGTCATGGCCTGGCCGTGGATGCCCTGGATGCTCCTGGTGCTGGTAGGTCTATTTGCCTTGCAATACGGTTCCATTGTGCGCGAAGAGGAGCACTTCCTACGCGCCAAATTCGGGGCAGAGTATGACGAGTACTGCCGCCATGTGCGGCGCTGGCTACCCTCCCTGCGTGGCTTCTCCAACACCGAGCCTTCCCATCCAGTTTTCCGGAAAGCATTGCGTTCGGAGCACAACTCGCTACGGGCGCTGCTCATCGTCACCCTGCTCATTTTGGGGCGGTGGTTGCTGCTCTGAGCCAGCCGCCTTCCGGAAAACCTCATCTCACGCAAAGGCTGCCAAGTACCGCCAAGGCTGCCAAGGGGATCTTCAAGGGATGTGCACTGCGCTCTTCGCGTTGCCTTTGCGTCCATTGCGAGAATCTCCCCTCACGTAAAGGCCGCCAAGTACCGCCAAGACTGCGAAGGTGATTCTCAATGGATTCACGTTGCGCCCCTCCTTTGCTCCGCATCCTTTGCAAGGAACTCGAAAGTGCACCAGCGAACTTTTCATTGACAGGGCGGATTTTTTTTTGTATTTTTGCAGTCGAATTTTGTCTGCATCGCAGGGTACATGAGCGCAGAGAGGGTCATGAAGCTCGGCATCGTGTCCGATGAAATCAGCCTTGACTTCAGGGAGGCCGTTTGCCACGGCTTGCAGTGGGGGATCGAGGACTATGAGCTGCGCTGTTTGCGCAGCGGCCGCGTGCCTTACATAAGCGAACAAGACCTCGCCGACGTTCTGGCCATGAAGAAGGAGCGGGGCATCAACATCACAGCGGTCTCCCCCGGCATGTTCAAGCTCACCCTTCATGACCGCCAAGGACTGCAGCGAGAGCTCACCAAGGTTCTTGACGACTCAATGGCCCTTGCCGAGCGTGTGGGGACTAACCTCATCATCACCTTTGGCATAATGCGCGCCGAGGGCGACGAGAACGGCTATCAACACGTGTTGGACCTGTTCGGCCAGCTGGCGCGCCGGGCCGAACAACACGGTTTCATGCTGGCCGTAGAAAACGAGCCAGGCTTCTGGTGCGATACAGGGTCGGGCACGGCGCGCGTGCTGCAGGCCATCAACTCCCCATATCTGATGGCCAACTGGGACCCAGGCAACTCTTTTACCGGGGGGGAACGGCCCTACCCGGACGGCTATCGCGCCATACGGGACTGGGTGATCAACATGCACGTCAAGGACTATGTGACCACTGACGACGGCTATAAGGCGGTGGTAGTGGGACAGGGGGAAATCGATTACACCGGCCAGCTCCAGGAGTTGGCCCGCGATCGAGCTCTGCACCACATTACTTTGGAAACACACTGCGAGCCTCTGTTGGAGACTTCGCGGCAGAGTGCCGCATGGCTTCAGCGCATTCTGGCCGCGCTCTGAGGTCATTATGCGGTCCGGCCGCACAGAAGGAACTCACAGTGAAGGTAGCAACGAGCTGAGAGGAAACTTGTCATGACTCTACTCCAAGAGCTTTCAGAGAGCATCATCCGCGGTAAGTTACCCGATGCGGAGCGCTTGACCACGCAGGCGCTGGCGGAAGGGATCCCCCCTGCTGAGATTCTCAACAAAGGTCTCATTGCTGGCATGAACGTGGTTGGCGAAAAGTTCAAGAACAACGAGTTCTACGTTCCCGAAGTCTTGATCGCCGCGAGAGCCATGAAGGGCGCCATGGCCATCCTCAGGCCCAAACTGGTGGAGACCGGCGTCAAGCCAATCGGTCGCTGTGTGCTGGGCACGGTGAAGGGCGACCTGCACGACATCGGCAAGAACCTGGTGGGAATGATGCTAGAAGGGGCCGGATTCGAAGTCATCGACCTGGGTGTGGACGTCAGCCCGGACAAATTCATCGCCACCGCTCAGGAGCGCCAGGTGCAGGTGATTGGCCTTTCGGCCTTGCTGACCACGACCATGGTGAACATGAAGGGTGTAATCTCGGCCCTGGAGGAGAAAGGGGCGCGCGACCGCTTCAAGGTCATCATTGGCGGCGCACCAGTGACGCAGAGCTATGCTGACGAGATCGGCGCTGACGGCTACGCACCCGATGCCGCATCGGCAGTGGAAGTAGTCAAAAAACTGGTGGCCTGATCGGCGTCGTCTACGTGAGGAGCGGTCAGAAAGATACCGGCCTGAAGGCCCGCCACTGACAGTATCTACCAAGAGCCCGGCAAATGAGAAAAGGCACGCCTCCGCTTGGACGTGCCTTTTTCACTTTAGGGGTTTCCCCCTCCCCGCAGAGCCCTTCTTTGTACGCGAGTGAGACCCCTTCTATGGGCCACGCCCTGCCAACGACACCGCTGCCCTCTGATCCTTGGCGCTGAATGTGCGCCTCCTCCTTGCGAGAACTGGAACCTGGACTTGGGTCTTGGGGCTCCTGAGCGTACGAGGACCTCCCCCATTCATACGCGCGCTACTCGCCAGCGGGCGTCCTTGCGCAGGCGCTCAAGGAACTGCTGATAGACGGGCACGCGCTTTTTCGCCCGGCACTCACTGACGAGCCAGGGCCGAATCTCCTCCAGAGGTCGCGGGTCCTTATGCCTTTCCACCACCTCCAAGATATGGTAGCCATATGGCGTGGCAATGAGGTCGCTCACCTGGCCAGGAGGCAGAGAAAAGGCCGCGCTGTCCAGAGGTTCCACCAACTCGCCGCGGGGGACGTGCTCCATTAACCCGCCATTCTCTTTTGTGTTGGCATCGTCCGAATAGAGTCGGGCCAATTCGGCCAAGGGCTCACCTGCGCGCGCCCGTGCCAGTACGCCCTCTGCCTTGGCACGGATAGCCTGCTTGTCCTCCTCTACGTGCCCCTCGGTCAGGAAGAGAATGTGCCGGAATGTCGCATAACGCTCCTCTTCGTAGGCCATCCGGATATCCTCTTCGGTGGGTTCGATAAGCGGTGCCAGCTCCCGCTCCAAGTAGCGCGCGATCAGCAGAGAGCTTTCCGCTTCGGCACGCAGAAAGTCCAAGTTCACCCCTGAGCGCTGCAAAAGCAGGTGGTACTGCTCAGGTCCGCCGAAACGCTGGGCCTGTGCTTCCATCACGCTATCCACCTGCGCCGGGGAGACGGAAATGCCCGCTTCCCTAGCAGCACGCATCAAGAGCTTCTGCTCCGCCAATGTCTCTGCCGTTCGCAGCACTGTCGCCTTCACTCTTTCTGGGGGCATGGTGCGGAAGCTCGCCGCACTTTCACCCATTTTGTTCACGAGGTACTGCATGGCATCGCCGGTGGTGACCCGGAAATAGCGCGTCCTAATCAGCGTCCGATTCTCGTCCGGATCGAGAAATGGCAACATCCGCGCCAAGTCGTTAGCCAGGACATACGCGGCGGAATTCGGCGCCAGCTTATCGCCGCTTGGTCGGCTGCACGAAAGAAGCGTTGCCAGCAGAAAAAGTGTTCCTCGAAAGACCCTACGCATTCCTTCCTCCTTGCGCTTCGTCACGTGCCGATGTGCATCGCCTCGAAGAAAATTATGCAATGGTGGTGACTATCGCAACTCATTTCTTCGCCCTGGCCGTTTTTTTTCTTGACTCTGAAGCAGAAGTTGTTATATTGGTGCGCAAGAAAGATGGAACGCTCAGAACATTGGGTCAACAACCACTAAACATCAGGAGCATAGGCTGACTAACCGGATTTCCCCCCGGCTCAAGCGCCCTAGCTCCAGGGCCACCGTATGCGTGCTGATACTACTCACTGCGTGCCCGAGCTGCACCATCAAGCAGGCCGATAACGGTGGCGGGGAGTGGCGCTGGAAACACCCGCCGTCTTACGGCCGTTCGCTGAACCCCGGCAGGCCACATCTGATTCAGGTGGCGGCAGGGGAGTATCGTCCTGGCGCCCGCCCGCAAGCAGTGGGTCCACCCTTGCGTGCTTTTCGGCAAGTGGCAGACGAATACGAGCGCTTACACCCTGACGTGAGCATCGAGTTCCTGACCCAGCTGATGCTGCTGGGCGGCTCGGAGGGAGAATGGGTGCGCACGCAGCTTCTCGGCGGCGTCGCGCCGGAGATCGTGCAGCTAAACACCGAGGCCGTGTGGCCCGATATCGAGCAGAACAAGGGCTGGTGGATAGCGCTCGACCCCTATCTGGACATGCCCAACCCCTACGTGCCAGGCAACCAGCACTGGCGCGATCTGTTCATCAACCGGCCCCTCACCGAGGCCAAGCGCGCCCCAGACAAGAAGCTGTACTGCATCGTGTACGACCTAGTCGAGACCGGCATTTTCTACAATCAAGACATCTTCGACTCGCTGTCCCTTGTCCCTCCCAGCACCTGGCAGGAGTTCATCCAACTCCAAGAGAAGCTGGCCGCCGCGGGTTACGTTCCCTTGTTAATCTCACCGCTGATGCACCATGATTGGGCCCAAGACCTTATCTTCGACCAATGCTACTTCGAGCTGCTCGATGTCATCGACTACAAGAAGGCTTCCCCCTTGGAAGAAGAGTATTACCAAGGCTACCTTCTGCCGGAGGAGCTCTGCT
Organism: candidate division KSB1 bacterium; assembly: GCA_034506335.1. NCBI lineage: Bacteria > Pseudomonadati > Candidatus Zhuqueibacterota bacterium. Next base: position 37,188 of record JAPDPR010000031.1, on the reverse strand, counting down.
GGCTGATGAAAAAGGGGTGGTTTGCACCTGACAACCCTCGCTTTGCCGAGATATGGCGTTTGCTGCGCCAGTGGCGCACCTTCTGGCAAAAAGACCTCACCAATACCGATGGCGTTCGCCTCTTTGTCACGCAGAAAGCGGCGATGTTCTGGAACGCCTCCTGGTTCGTGCGACGTCTGCTTCTCGACCCGCTGGTCACCTTCCGCTGGGGAGTGTTTTACCCACCCCCTATCAGCAAGGCCGAGTCACCTTATTGCTGCGGAGCCGAACAGTGCGTCATCGGCGGAGCCGGGATGCAATTCCATGTGACGAGACGGGCTGTCGACGATGGCGAGCTGGACCTAGTGGTCGATTTCCTCATGTTCCTGACCACGCCAGAGAATAATGCGCGAATTGTCAATGAGGCGGGGTTGTTTGTGCCCAACATCCGCGGGGCACCGCTACCGCCGATGCTCACGCCCTTCGCCGAGATCATCAAAAGGCGGTATTGCACGACGAAATGGAACTACTCCCTGGGGCATCGCTTTACCGATCATCACCAGCGCATGATTCATCTCTTCCTGGAGGACGGGATCACCCTTGAGGGACTGATGCGTGAGATGGGGCGTTACTTCCGTGAGACTGCCGACCGGTTGATCGCTGAGAACGGCTGGCCAGAACCGGAAGGGTTGCCCACGTGGTCACCAGAGGTCGAGGCCCAACTGCTGGCTGCGAGGAGAAGGCCATGACACGGCGCGCGCCAAGGGGCATCTACCTGGCATTGCTCCCTTCTTTCGCTCTGCTTGCCGTCTTCAACTATTGGCCCATCGTCAGTGCGTTCGTGCACAGCGTCTACCGATGGGACCCCGGCGGGACGGAAGACTACGTAGGCACCGAGAACTTTGCGCGCTTACTGGGCGACACCGTGGTCTGGAAGTCGTTCGCCAATCTGGCGCTGGTCATGGTGGTAAACTTGACCTTGAAGATCGCCGTGCCGCTCGTCATGGCCACCCTCATCTTCCACCTCGCGGAAGAGCGATGGCGCTACCTCTATCGCGTGTTGTTCGTGGTGCCCATGGTCGTGCCGGCCATGGTGGTTATTCTGCTCTGGCAGTTCATCTATGCAGATTGTGGGCTTCTGACGAGGTTACTGCAGGAACTGGGTTTGGGCCAGTGGGTAAAGGGTTGGTTGGGAAGCCCACAGACTGCGCTTGGCTCGGTGATCGGAGTGGGCTTCCCGTTTGTCTCGGGGTTTGCCCTTTTGGTCTTTTACGCTGGGCTGCTCAATATCCCCGAATCCGCACTGGAATCCGCGCGGATTGAAGGGGCAGGGTGGTGGTATCGGTTCTGGCGCATCGAGCTGCCCCTGTTGATGGGACAGATGCGAGTCATCGCCGTTCTGACCATGATCGGCACCATGCAGGGGTACGAGCTCTTCCTTATCCTCACGCGCGGCGGGCCTGGTTATGCGACGATGGTACCAGGCTTGTGGATGTACCTGTGCGGTTTTTCCTTTAACGAGATGGGATACGCCTGCAGCATTGGCGTGGTGCTCTTTGCGGCTATGTTGGGGCTCACTGTTCTTAATCTCAGATTCATGAAACAAGAGGAATTGACGTGAGAAAGACTTCGTCATCTGTGCGCGCGCAGCTGCCCCTCCACTTGGTGCTATGTTGCGCCCTGGCCCTCACGTTCCTCCCTTTCGCAGTGATGGCATTGACCTCGCTCAAGAGTATTCCGCAGTTCTACCGCAACTTCTGGGGCGTTTCCACTCCCTTGCACTGGCACAACTATGCGGAAGCATGGCAGAATGTCCGCCCCTATCTGGCCAACAGCGCGCTGGTGAGTGGCGCGTCTGTTGCCGGGGTGCTGGTGCTGGCGTGCCTTACTGCTTATGTGTTCGCTCGTTTCACCTTCCCAGGCAAGAAAACCCTCTTTTTGGTTCTGCTTGCCGTGCTCATGGTCCCCGGGGTACTCACCTTAGTGCCTGCGTTCATGGTAGTCCGGCAATTGAGGCTCTTGAACTCGCATTGGGCCCTAATCCTCCCGTACATCAGCGGAGGGCAGGTATTTGCCATCTTCCTTTTGCGCACCTGTTTTGAGGCCATTCCTCGTGAGCTGTTCGATGCCGCTACCGTGGACGGGTCGAGCGAGCCGCGCATCTTGTGGCATGTGGTGCTGCCTCTGTCGAGGCCTATGCTCGGTGTGGTCGCCATTATGAATCTGCTCTGGACATGGAACGAGTTCATGTGGCCCTTTGTCACCCTTAACGATGCCCGCAAATTTGTACTGCCAGTGGGGTTGCTGGCCTACAACACCTCTCTGTACGGCTCGCAATACCCGGTGCTGTTTGCTGGCTACATAATTGCCTCGCTGCCGCTCCTGGTGCTCTTTGCCTTGACCACTAAGGCCTTCATGAAAGGGATGACTAGCGGAGCCCTTAAGTGCTAATCTGATCAAAATGCCATGCTGGAGGAGCTGATGAGCAGGTTTATGGTGCTTGCAGTGGGAATGCTCGTGGGGACGGCGCTCTTCTCCTGCGCCCGCTCTCCGCAACGCCACGACCGCCACTTGTCATGGCCACACCCGATTCCATGCCGCATCGATGACCACGAGCATCCGGATGTTTTCGTCATGACTCTTGGGCCCGTGGAGACAGCCTTGGCCCAAGGGACGTTCCACCCTGACCAAGACCTGGTGGAACTGACCGACGGCACGCGGATTGCGGACTATTTTTGCACACGGCTGGGAATCACCCACTATGCTCCGATTGACAAGTCCCGGTTTCCCCTTCCTCCTTCTGGGTGGTGCTCGTGGTATTTCTACTACCAGGAGATTAGCGCCGAGGAGGTGCGTCGAAACGCGGCCTGGTTGGGGAAGAACCTCAGACCCTACGGCGCGCGCTACTGCCAGATCGATGATGGCTGGCAGGGTACAGGTCACGGAATGGGAGACAATCGCGACTGGACCACCATTGACCGGCGTTTTGCAGAGGGGATGGATGCGTTAGCTGGGTACATCAGGGCCCAAGGTCTTGAGGCAGGGTTGTGGCTTGCGCCCCATGGCCAAAGCAATCCGGAGGTGGTGCGACGTTCTGGGGCCTTCCTGGTCAAGCCCGACAGCAGCAGTGCCTCGGAAACATGGGAAGGCATGTACCTGCTCGACCCGTCCACGCAAAAGGGTCATGCCTACTTGCACGAGCTCTTCGCCAGGCTGCGGTCCTGGGGCTACACCTACTTCAAGATCGACGGGCAGCCGATTGTCATTGACGAGTACCGGGCAAAGCGCCACTTTATGCGGCAGCCGCAGGAAGAGCCAGAAGAACTCTATCGCGCTACCTTGCGCACCATCCGGCAGGCTATTGGGCCAGAGTCCTACCTCCTGGGATGTTGGGGCATCCCCCTGGCCGGGGTAGGTCTCATGGACGGTTCGCGTACTGGCGGCGACGTGCTCTGCGACTGGCGCGGCTTCTTGACCGCTGTGGATGCCACCATGCGCTGGTATTTCCTGCACAACATCGCCTGGTACTGCGACCCAGATGTGATGCTGGTACGGCCGCCACTCACGCTCGACATGGCCAGGGCCTGGGCCACGCTCCAGGGCCTCACCGGGCAGGCGCTGATGGCCAGCGACCGTTTGCCCGACCTCCCTGCCGAGCGCGTAGAAATCCTGAAACGTGTCTTCCCAGCGGTGGACGTTCGTCCCTTAGACCTCTTTCCCTCCTCTGGGCGCAAGCCAATTTGGGACCTGAAGGTGCGTCACCTCGACCGCGACTATGATGTGGTGAGCGTTTTCAATTTCGATGAACATCGGCCCCTGTGCCTGCTCCTGTCCTGGCGGGACCTCGGCCTACCCGAGCAGTCCCTGATGCATGTGTACGACTTCTGGGCGGAGGAGTACGTCGGCTGCTGGGAGGAAGGTATCTTCGTGCATCTTGCCCCGGCTTCGTGTCGTGTCCTGACCCTTGTGAAGGCAGAAGACCGTCCACAACTGGTCTCCACTAACCGCCACATCACACAGGGATGGGTGGAACTGCAAGAGCTTTCCTACGACCCCAGCACCATGACCATCTCCGGGAGAAGCGCGCTGGTGGCCGGAGACCGCTACGAGCTGCGGTTTGCTTTCCCCCGAGCCGGGGAGACATTCCGCATCAAGACAGCACGAGCTGAACGGCTGCCCGTTCAGGTGACCAACCACCAGGGGTGGGCCACGTGTACCTTCACCAGCCCACGCTCGCGCGAGGTGGCGTGGCAGGTGAGCTTTGAACGAGCAGACCATTATGCGTACCCGGTAGAGCCACCGCGACGTGTGCGCGCTCGACAGATTGAATTGGACGGCGTGGCACTGAGCTGGGAACCGGTGTACAGCCTAAATTGCGGCTATCTTGTGTACCTCAATGGTGCGCTACTCGGATATACGCCCTTACCGAGGGTCGAACTATTGGGGCTGGACCACCGCCGCAAGAACACCGTGACGGTGGCCACGGTGTGGTACGATGGAACCACCAGCCAAGCCTCCTCCGCCCTCGACCTGAGCGAGGTGATACGCCCGCCTGAGCAGATTTGGCTTTCCGACGTCCGTCCCACCCGGTCCACATGCGGGTGGGCAAGCGTACAGATGGACGCAAGCGTGGAAGGGAACAACATCAGTGTAGGAGGGAAGAAATTCGCCAAAGGGATCGGCACCCACGCGGTGTCTGATGTGGAGTATCGGCTTGGTGGGAACTTTCGTCTCCTGGAAGGTTGGGTAGGCGTGGACGATGAGGTGCCAAAGGGGCGAGGTTCGGTAGTATTCCAAATCTATGGTGACGAGCGACTTTTGTGGCAGAGCGGGGTGATGCGGGCAGGTGATCCCCCACGCCGCTTTCAGGTCAGCGTGGGCGGCGCGCAGACTCTACGTCTGCACGTCGCCGATGCGGGCGATGGAATTGATTACGATCACGCTGATTGGGGGGAGGTAATACTCAAACCTTGAGATACGGGCGTTCCTGCGGAAGGGTCAAGCCTGGTGGACGATTTCGCAGAATCCTGCGATAGGTTGTGCGCTGGGCCTGCCCGGCACCGCCGCAGAACCGGGGCACAGCACGGCACCGAACTAATTCTCACCCCGGTGGACGTTTCCCTTGACTTTTGCCATGCCCTTTTATAACTTTGGCCAGTCACAAGGAAAGCAGCAGCCGGCGAACCTGGTGTTAGTGGCCAAAGCATGATCAAAGCGGTCTTGTTCGACCTGGGGGGAGTAATTGTCAACGTTCACCTCGAGCTCTTTCTGCAACGAGCGGCCGAGAACAGTCCTTGCACGCCAGAAGAAATCGGGCAGCTGGTGCTCAATGCGCCGCAGACAAAGCAGTATGAGCTGGGACTTCTTTCGACCTCTGGCTTCTATCGCTGGGTGCGGCATGTCCTGCGCCTAGAGATGAGCGAGCGCCAGTTTGTTCGCGCCTTCAGCGATATTTTCTCGCCCAACGATGCCGTTCTCCAACTTTTGACGCAGCTCGATGGGCGTCTGCAGGTGGGAGTCATCAGCAACACCAACGTGGCCCACTATCGCTGGATTGCCAAGCACGTCAAGCCTGTGTGTGCTCTTAGTCCGGCGGTGTTATCGTTTCGCGAACACTTGGCCAAACCTGATCAGGAGATCTACGCCCTGGCGGTGGCCCGCGCCGGCTGTACCCCATCCGAAACGGTGTTCATCGACGACCTGGAGCCGAACGTGGCTGCCGCACGTGCCACCGGGATGAACGCCATTCTCTATGAAAACCCGGACCAGCTTAAGGCTCAGCTTCAGGCTCTGGGGATTGCACTGACATAGGCATTTCTCGTCAGCGCCAGCTCTGTACTCTGGCGCTTCACTTTGCAATGAGGTCCTATCATGGGAAAAACAAAACAGCATGCCCCCGCGGTCCAGGCACACCCTTCATTGCTGGAGCGACGCCCCCTGGCACTCCTGGTCGCGGTCGTGGTGGTCCTTCTCTGCCTCGTGTACGGGCAGATCATTTTCTCGGGCAAGACCCTCCTACCCCCGGACAAGCTTACTGCCGACTCCACGGCTCCATTCGTCAAGGACGCGCTGAGGCGCGGGATTTTCCCTTTGTGGACTCCGTACATTTTTAGTGGGATGCCATCATACGGCAGCCTGCTGAGCGCGCCACGAGTGAACCCCATCGACTCGGTGTTCAGGTCCGTCCTCGCGGCGCTCCACCTTCCTCCATTTGTCTTTATTCTGCTAAACTATCTGCTCTTTGGCTCCCTGGTCTTTCTTCTGCTGCGGAGCTGGAAGGTCCACCCGGCGGCGGCAATGTTCGCCGGGATCTCCACCGTGTTCGTGCCCCAGTTCGTCGCATTCACTGCGTTCGGGCACAATACAAAGTTCCTTACACTAGTTCTCATCCCCCTCGCTCTCTACCTCACCGATCTGGTTCTGAGCAAGCGACGGGTGGTATACGCTGCGCTGCTGGGGCTGGCCATCGGTTTTCAGCTCCTGCGCGCCCATCTCCAGGTGTCCTATTACACGGCGCTGCTTATCGCCTTGTACTTCGTGTACCAGAGTATTGCCGCTCTCCGCGACCGCCGCGGTTGGCAGCCTATTTGGAAGGGCGGGCTCCTTCTGGTAGGAGCCGGCCTGCTCGGCATCATGCTCTCGGCCGTGCTCACCTTGCCCGTGTATGAGTATTCCCATTACTCGATCAGGGGAGGAGCCGAGGGAGGGCTTAACTACGACTATGCCACTGCATGGTCCTTCTCCCCCCTGGAGATGATTACCTTCGTCGTTCCATCGTTCCTGGGCTTTGGCGGGGAAACCTATTGGGGGAAGATGCCCTTCACCGACTATCCCCTCTACTTCGGGGTGGTGGTGCTTTTCTTTGCGGGCTTGGCCCTGGTGCTGCGTCGGGACCGCCAGACTATCTTTTTGACCCTTGTCGCGGTCTTGGCACTGCTTGTGTCTTTCGGCCAACACTTCCCCCTCCTCTACAAGCCCATGTTCCACCTCCTCCCCTTTTTCAGCAGCTTCCGCGTGCCCAGCATGATTCACATCGTCCTGGATATTGCCATGTTGCTGCTGGCTGGGATAGGCTTGCACGAGGTTCTCGCCTGGTCGACCCGCCAGGGCAAGCATGTGCCCCGAAGCGTGTCCACCTATGCAACGGCTTTTCTTGGACTGGTGGGTCTAGTGTTCCTTTTCCTGCTTGTGGGCAAAGGGGCGTACATCTCGCTCGCTGGGAGCTCACCGCGCGAGCTCACGGTCGATGTGCGCACCGCAGCCTACAATCGAGCCCTACTGGACGCGTTCTTGGCCCTCGTCTTCTCTGGAGTGAGCGCAGGCATGGTGATGCTCGGTCTTCGCAGAAAGGTGGGCACCATGCTCATCGCGGCGGTGGTTACGGGAGCTGCCGTCCTTGACCTTTACCTGGTCGACGCGCGCATCATTCATCCCAGGGACCGTGACGACGAGCGGGCCTACTTCGCCAAGACCGAGGCCGTGAAGTACCTCCAAGGGGATCCGGACATCTTTCGCATCTACGCGGCTCCGGACAACCGGACGCCGAATTGGTACATGTACCACAAGATCCAGAGCGTGTTCGGGTATCATGCGGCTAAGTTGCGCATCTATCAGGAGTTCATTGAAGAAAGCGGCCTGGACCAGCGGACATTCCCCGGCATTCCGCCGCTCTTTGCCAAGTACTGGCGGCTTATTTCCCACCAGGGCAGGCCCATGCTCCAGCCGGTCCATCCGGGCACCATCTCACCGCAGCGGATCGCGGCAGACAGGGCCTTCCTGGACATGCTCAACGTCAAGTACGTGGTCTCCTACTACGACCTGCGCGATGAGCAGTTCCATAAGGTGTTGGACGACATGCCCAGCGTCTTCCTCAACACCAGAGCCTTGCCGCGAGCGTTTTTCGTCGACAGCGTGGTGGTCATTTCAGGGCGGAATCGCATCTTCGAATTCATGAAGAGCGGGCAGTTTGACCCCCATCGCATGGCGGTGATCGAGACGCAGCCGCCCTTCACCATCAGCCCGGCGGCGGGAAATCAGGTCCGGGTAGTCTCCTACGACATCCATGACATCGAGCTGCAGGCCCAGGTGGCTGCCCCGACGCTTTTGGTCGTGAGCGAGGTCTTTTACCCAGCTGGCTGGAAGGCCTACGACAATGGACGCCAGGTGCCGATTTACAAGACAAACTATGTGCTGCGCGGGCTTTTTCTGCAGCCGGGCGAGCACAGGATTAGATTCTCCTTCAGGCCCGCTTCATTCCGGCTGGGCCTAAGTCTAAGCATCCTGGGCCTCCTCCTTGCCGCCGGCGTGGTTGGCTACGAGACCGTTCCCGTTTTGCTGAAACGCTGGCGCCCCGGCGCCTCCCAGTCCAAGTAGGAAGAACGGGATGGTCAATACTCTCTACACGAGGACCGGACGGTTCAAGGGGCTGCTCTTCGTGTTGGTCGCAGGCTCGGTAGTTGGCCTGCTCCTCTACACGCAGCAGCTCGTTGCCAAGCTGCGGGCCGATGCGCGGCAAATCGTCACCCTCTGGGCCAATACTTACGAGAAGATCATCGGAACGGAGAACGACGAACAGAGTAGCGAGCTCATCGGCTTCTTTTTTGAAGAGGTCATCATGCGCATCAACTTCCCGGCCATTCAGACCGATGTGTCCAATGAGCCGCAGTATTGGAGAAATGTGGGTCTGGACGAAAATGACCGCTCGCCGGCGACTTTGGCGGCGGTAAAGAAAATGTTGCGCAACATGGCCAGGGAAAACGAGCCCATCGTGATTCGGGCAGCCGGCCAAGACCTCGGGTACATCTATTACGGGGACTCGCGTCTTATCACCCACCTCCGCTACTTACCCTATGTGGAGATCGCGGTGGTGAGTTTGGTTGTCCTGGTGGCCTTTGTCGGCTATAGCTCCATCAAACGGAGCGAGCAGCGCTTTCTGTGGGTCGGCATGGCCAAGGAGACCGCACACCAGTTAGGCACACCCATTTCCTCCCTGATGGGGTGGCTGGACCTCATCAAGCAGAGCACGAGCCTAGAACAGGTAGCGAAGACCGCGGCGGAGATGAGCAGGGATGTGCACCGCTTAGAAAAGGTGGCCGCGCGATTCTCCCAGATTGGTGCCCGCCAGGAGCTACGGCCGCAGCCGCTGGCAGAGATCCTTGGTGAGGTAGCCGGTTATCTGCGCCGGCGTCTGCCGCAAATGGACACCAGGACGGAGATCATCGAAGACTACCAACAAGTGCCAGCCACGCCTGTGAACCGGGATCTGATTGAGTGGGCGGTGGAAAATCTGGTGAAGAACGCCCTTGAGGCATTGCCCGAAGGTGGCGGCGTGGTGACCATTTCCCTGGGGCTGGGAGAGAAGGGGCGCACCGTCTATATCGACGTGAAGGACACCGGCAGGGGTATCCACTCCCGCCACCGCCGGGAAATATTCAAGCCTGGCTTCAGCACGAAGCGCCGCGGGTGGGGGTTGGGGCTGAACCTCGCCAAAAGGATTGTGGAGGACTATCACCACGGCAAGCTCTTCATCAAAGAGACAAAAGTCGGCGTTGGCACAACGATGCGAATCGTATTGCCTCTCCGCTAAAGAAGGAGAGACCTCAGGAGGTGCTGTAATGAGAGCTGGCTGGGCGCTACTGCTGTTACTGCCTCTGTGGGCCAGTCTGCATGCGCAGACGCCTCTGACGGCCCGGGACGCCGTGGCACTTCGCTACCCGACCCAGGCCGTGATCTCACCTGATGGCTCCAAGGCAGTGCTGAGCGTGCGTGAAGCCGACTTTGCCGGGCGCCGATTTGTTTCCCATCTGTGGCTTGCCACGGCCATGGGCGACTCTCTTCGCCAGTTCACTACGGGCGATGGCAGCGATTGGGCTCCCTCTTGGTCTCCGGATGGTGAGTTTATCGCATTCTTGTCAGACCGCTCCCTCGGGGGCCGAGCTCCGTCGGCTGAGCGCACGATGCGCTTGTGGCTCATCCCCGCCTCTGGGGGTGAAGCGGTATGCGTGAGTGGGTTAGAGGAGGTGGTTGCCTATCGCTGGTCACCAGTGGGCAGAAGGCTCTACTACGTCGCCCGGCAGCGTTCCGCAACACACGAGGGAGATCCCATTGTCTTCCGACCAGCTGGAGCGCCAGACGAGTTGTGGGCGGTGGACCCACCTGATGGCACACCACGGTGGGTTGCCGATTTGGGGCCGGGAGTGAGCGAGATAGATGTTTCGCCGGAGGAGCGATGGGTTGCTTTTTCTACAAAGGCGGACGCCACAGGTCGAAAGTCTATTTCCTCAGTCAAGCTGCTTGATCTGTCCACAGGGGAAACGCGAGAGGCAACCCTTTCTGGCCTGTCCCTTTCCTGCCCCCGCTTTTCCCCAGACGGGCTATCTCTTGCTTGTCTCACGCCAGCCCAACCCGAGGTGGTGTGCAGCCAGAGCGAACTCGTCAGTGTGGACCTCGTGACCAGCCGTCTGACCTGGCTCACCAAGCAACTGGACTTCGCGGTGAGTGACCCTGTGTGGGCGCCAGATGGGCGCTCCGTGTATGTGCGCGTCGCAGTTCGGACCAACACGTATGTCTACCAAGTCTATCTGGACGGCAAGCGCATCACCAGTCTTCTTCGTGACGTAGGTGTGACAGGGAGCTTAAGCGTGGCAGCTGACGGCCAGACGATTGCTTACCTTCATGAGGATGCACAAACCCTCCCTGAGCTTTTCTTCCGCTCCAAAGCCAAGGAGCAGAAGCTGACGGACTTTTCTTCTCAACTAGCCCAATTCTCTCTGGGTAACCAGGCGGTGATCCGCTATCAGAACGAGGGCCACGAACTAGAGATGGTTGTCGTCTACCCGGTGGGCTACGTGCCGGGCCTTCGCTGTCCGGTCATTCTCTTCGTCCACGATGGACCCTATGACCGCTTCGTAAACGCTTTCCGCCAGAAGTTCCTCTTCCAGGTCTTTGCCAATCGCGGCTATCTGGTAGCCGCACCGAATCAGCGCGGGAGCGCTGGTTACACAAATGATTTTGCTCAAGCCAGCCGCTTGGACATCGGCGGTGGCGACTATCGAGATCTCATGGCTGCAGTCATGTACCTGGACGATCTCGGTGTGGGTGATTTCGCGCGCATGGGCATCATCGGGCTCGGCTACGGGGGCTATATGGTCAATTGGGCAGTCACCCAGACGGACCGCTTCCGGGCTGCGGTCTCCTTGTCCGGCGTGTTCAACTTAACCTGCACTGGTGGCGGCCCCGAGCGCGACGCGTGGAACCTCACCTACCTGGGTACACACTGTTGGCTGGACAGTAAGCCCTACGTGGAGCGCTCACCCCTTTTCTACGCTCGGTTTATCGAGACCCCTGTCCTGCTTCTCCAGGGTGAACAAGACCGCGTGGCAGATGGCGAGCACGCGGAAGAGATGGCGCGAATCCTCACTGCCCTGGGGAAGAACGTGGACCTAGTGGTCTATCCGCGCGAAGGTCACTGCCTGGACAGCGACCCTGAGCACGTGGTCGATTGGATGGAACGAATCTTGGCCTGGTTCGACCGCCACGTCTTGACCGCAGCCAGTTCGGGGGATGCGGCGGGCAAGGAACCCTAGGTCCCGGCAAGAGATCCTTCCTTCTGCCCCAGGGAACGCCCTGACTCAGCCAACGTGCAGGACTTGATGCAGAGAGGGCGCATGGAGCTGAAGCTCAATGGGCAAGTGGCACTTGTAACCGGTGCTGGCGGCCTGATCGGGGCGGCAGTTGCACGGGCATTGGCGCAGGCCGGTGCGCGCACAGCCTTAACATACTTCAGCAACAGAGCTGCTGTCGAGAATCTCGCGGCCGAATTGCGTGAGATTGGCAGCAAGGTTGTCCTTGTGCGCGCCGATGTGACCGTTGAGCGCGAGGTGAACGAGGCAGTTCTTCGGGTGGAGCAAGAATGGGGACGCGTGGACATCCTCGTCAACGTGGTGGGGCACTATCTGCGGAAGCCCCTTGCAGAAACCACAGCCGCGGAGTGGCAGGACCTCCTGCAAAGCAACTTGACCAGCGCCTTCCTCGCGTGTAAGGCTGCTCTTCCCGGCATGCGGCGCCGGTCGCACGGTCGTATCATCAACGTAGGGCTTGCCGGCCTAGAATCGGGTCGGGGCTTCGTGCACATCGGCGCCCACGCCGTTGCCAAGAGCGCACTCCTTGCTTTCACTCGCTCCCTCGCCAAGCAGGAGGCCCCCTATGGCATCAGCGTGAACTTGGTGTCGCCCGGGTTTGTGGAGGACCCCACGATGTCTGCGGCCGAGCGTCAAGAGCTTGCAAACCGCATCCCCGCGGGCCGTCTGGCTTCTCCTGAAGAGGTGGCAAATGCGGTCCTCTTTCTGGCCTCTTCAGCCGCCGCCTACATCACCGGCACCAATCTGGAAGTAGCTGGGGGCTGGGGGCTGTAGGACCCTTGAGCCTCGCCGTCCGCACCGCGACGCACGATGGTAGCTGCCGGCGCGGCCCCTCTTCATCCAAGTGCCACATCCAGCACCATCATCATCACAAAGCCGATGACTAGACCCCCCGTGGCTAAGTGAGTGTGCTGGCTGCGCTGCGATTCTGGGATCAGCTCCTCCACCACCACATAGATCATTGCGCCTGCCGCAAAGGCGAGGGCATAGGGCAGAAGAGAGCGTATCGCCATGACGGCGGCGGCGCCAACCACGCCTGCAACCGGTTCCACTACACCCGACAGCTGTCCCCAAAAGAAGCTTCGGCTGGCGCTCAGGCCCTCTCGGTGTAAAGGCGCGGATACCGCAGCGCCCTCGGGGAAGTTCTGCAGGCCAATGCCGATTGCCAGGGCCACCGCGCCTGCCAGCGAGGCCGAGGGTATGCCAGCAGCCGCAGCCCCGAAGCTCACCCCCACGGCCAGACCCTCGGGAATGTTGTGCAACGTGATGGCCAGCACCAGCAGAATGCTCCTTTGCCAGCGGGTCCTCAGCCCTTCGGCCTCCTCAATGGGGAAGCCAAGGTGCAGGTGAGGTAGAACCCGGTCCACGCCGCCGAGAAAGGCTGCGCCCAGAAGAAAACCGACTGCTGCGGGCAACCACCCTTGCCCGTTATCCGCAGAGGCCAGTGCAATAGCCGGCTCAAGCAAGGACCAGAAGGTGGCGGCGATCATCACCCCTGCGGCAAAGCCTAGCATGGCATCCAGCACCTTCTGGTGCACACCATGAACCACAAACACAACACCAGCCCCGAAGGCAGTGAGGAGCCACGTACCACACGTGGCCACCAAAGCCTGCATCACCGGACCCTGGACAATGAACCAATCTTTCACCATGCGCCTTGATCTCCTGGAGAGGGTTTCTAGTCTTCGGCGATAGACATCAAACTACGTACGCCACGCCATGACCTTGTCCAGAACTGACTGAGGTAGAAGTTCCGCCAGGGCCGCCGCCCGGCCCATGTAGCCCACCGTGTAACGAGCGCGCGGCCTTGAGGCAATCAGTGCTCTAAGCACCACACGAGCCACCACTTCCGGGTCGCTGCGCTTGCGGTCAAATTCCGCCAGCTCGTCCAACTCACGGTGTAGCGCCGCGGCGTAAAGCTGGGCACGCTCCGCAGGCCACCGCCTCAACTGATCCCTCAGCTCCTCGGCGGTCCTCGTTACCGCTGCTGTTTCGATTCCGCCACAACGCACCATGACCACCGGCACATGCCATGGCCTCAACTCCAATCGCAAGGTGCGCGCCAAGCAGTTGACGGCAAAGTCAGGCACGTGGATGCTTCCGACGAACGGGATCGGAATCAACCCCGGCGTCACAATCCACACGATCCGCCCCTGCGCAGAGCGGATACGTGGAAGCAGCGCCTGAAGCAGCGCCAGAGGGGCGGCGACCCTGACCTCCATCTCCCTCCGGAGCACCTCCACGTCGAGCAGTTCCAAGGGAGCAATCGAGCCACCGCCAGCGTTGTTCACGAGAGCATAGAGGCCGGGCAATCCCTTTTCCTGCAGGATTGCCTCGACGTTTTCCACCGCAGCCGCAACTTGTCCGGTGTCGCTCAGGTCCAGCGGGTAAACGGGAATGATTCCGTCCTCCTTTGGCAACGCCGCAGCCTGCTCCTGGCGCCGCACCGTGGCCAGCACCAGGAAACCATGGCGCGCCAAATGCACTGCCACGGCTCGACCAATGCCAGATGAACACCCCGTCACCATCACCGCCTTCCCGTCGGTCCCACCATGTGGTCTTTCCATGTGCGAGCACCTCCTGCGGCTCCTGTGGTCTCTGCATGCATTCGCCTTCAGGCCCTCGGGCCAGACCTTGAGCAACGGTTGTTATTTAGCAAAAAGTGGTCTCTTATGCAAGCCCATTTTTCAGCGTTAGTGGGAACCCGCTCTTTCCCCGCATGGGATAGGTCAACGCAAGAAGTGGCGTGCTTTGCCCCGGTCGGCCCAAGATTTCGATTGATTATGACCAGGGCACTGTGTAAATTTGTTGCGGTCCCCCAATAGAAATTACTTGTGCAGCGCTTCGCCTACGGGAACATTTTGGCAAAGCGAGCGTTAGTCCTGCGCGCGAACGACCACGGACGGACACGATGAGGACGCGAGTGGGGGTCTGACCACTCAGCGTAGGATCGAAGGAGAGGCCGGTAAAGCTTCACGGTTGCCGTGCCCCCATAAGCATTGCAGCTGCCATATGCGGGCCCCAATGCCTTGAGAGAGGTGAGATGTGCGGGAGTCGATGAAAAAGTTACGTGACAGGTTCGTAGCCGGCCTTTTGGTTACAGTGCCGCTCGTGGCCACCTTCTTGGCGCTGAAGTTCCTCTTGGGCGCCATCGACGGACTGGTGGGACCATTGCCTCAGCGCCTGTTTGGCTACGATGTGCCAGGATTTGGAATCCTGGTCACCGCGCTCGTAGTGCTCATAGTAGGTCTTCTGACGGCAAATATCGCAGGGCGGCGCATGATCGCCTGGGTGGAAAGCGTGGTGCAAGGCATACCGCTGGTGAGTAACATCTATGTCGCTGCAAAAGAAATCACTCAGGCCGTATCGCACCCCAACAAGTTGCTGTTCAAAGAAGCGGTAATGGTTGAATACCCCCGCAAGGGGATATATTGCTACGGGTTTATCACGAGCGAGACCGTGCGAACTTCCGGCGAGGAGGTCTTGCGGCTGTACAACGTCTTCATCCCGAGCGTGCCTGTGCCGACTACGGGCTGGCTGGTCGCATTCCCCCACGACCAGATCACGAGGCTCAATCTTTCCGTGGAGAGGGCCCTGAAGCTTATCGTTTCTGGCGGCATCGTCGCTCCGGCGGAGCTGAAAACTAAGACCGTATCGACGGAGCCTCACTTTGCTGAGCCGCAGACGCCACCGGCGCATGAGACGGGGGTAGGTCCCGCATGAAAAGGTCGCTCTGAGAACGGAAACCCGGCGCGATAACACTCATGGTTGACTACCAAAAACCCGGAAGTCGGGCGACCTTAAGGCGGTCGCTGGCACCAGCGCTGTTTCCCAGCTTATGGAGCAAGTTTTTCACCCCATCGCTCCAAGCTCGCACGCGTGGCAGCCTTCTGTTGGGCATTGGCTATCTGCTTTCTCCCCTTTCGTGGTGGAATGACGCCGCGCTGAACATACCCCTTGCCTGGGTGATGGCCAGCCTCGTGGAACGGCTCATTCCCATCGGCTTCGCGGCGCTCTTTGTGGCCATCTACTGGCTATCCAACCTAGGCGGCATGCTGCTCATGCATATCGGAGGAAAAGAGCTCTTTGGGGCCCAGTTCACCGGCCGAAAATGGTTGGGCGTGTTAGCCACTACTGTGCTTTACACCGCAGGTATTCTCCTGCTCCTCAAGAGAAAAGTACTTGGCCCCCTGCCAATTCAGTTATGACGAGAACAACACGAGGCCAACGCCCGGGGCTGGTGCACCCACAATTTTCCTTTGCGTTTTTGCAAATATTCGCTATCTTTTTCTAGGCCATGATTGTCTAAGCGGGGTCAAAATGCCAGGTGGGAGGAGAAAAAATGCTTATGTCACGCAAAGAGTTTTTTGAGAAGAGCGGCAAGGCGGCCTTGGCTGCGGGTGCGCTGGGCGCGGGCCTTACCACGATTGGCCCTGCGGGTTGCGCTTCCTCGTCCGGCCCTTTCAAATTAACCTACAAAACCATTCGCCTCCATCTCAAGCATGCCTGGACCTTGAGCCGCAACACCAGCACCTATAAGGACAACGTGTTCGTCAAGCTGGAAAAGGACGGCATCTTTGGTCTGGGCGAGGCTGCGCACAATGTCCGCTACAACGAGACTCTGGAGTCCACTATCCAGACCATTGAGTTAGCGCGCCCCATCGTGGAGACCTGCGACCCGTGGACCTTTGTCCACGTCGGCGAGGCCATCCAAAAGGTGTGTGAGGGGCAGACGGCCGCCAAGGCAGCTCTGGACATGGCTCTGATGGAGTGGGTCGCCAAGCGCCTTGGTCTCCCCTTCTACCGCTTTTTGGGGCTGGACCCGAAGAAGGCACCCCGCACCACTTTTTCCATTGGCATCGACACCCCGGACGTTATCAAGGAAAAGGTACGGGAAGCAGAGCCCTACCCCTTGCTGAAGGTCAAAATGGGCGGCCCCAACGATGAAGAGATTATGGCCGCCATCCGCAGCGTTACCGACAAACCCTTGCGCGTCGACGCCAACGAAGGGTGGAAGGATAAGGAGGTAGCCATCCGCAAGATCGAGTGGCTGGCACAAAACGGTGTGGAAATCGTGGAGCAGCCCATGCCCAGCTCCATGCTGGAAGAAACGGCCTGGGTGCGCGAGCGGTCCCCCCTGCCAATCATCGCCGACGAAAGCGTCAAGAGTGCCAGCGATATTCCCACCTTGGCCCAAGCTTTCGACGGCATCAACATTAAGGTAGACAAGGCCGGCGGCCTGCAAGAGGCGCTGCGCATGATCTGGATGGCCCGCTCTCTAAAAATGAAAATCATGCTGGGATGCATGATCTCCAGCTCTCTCTCCATCACCGCTGCCGCCCACCTGTCGCCGCTGGTGGACTACCCGGACCTGGATGGCAACTTGCTCATTGCCAACGACCCGTTCCAGGGGGTGCAAGTGCGGGATGGCTGGCTCATCTTGCCTGACGGCCCGGGCTTTGGGGTGAAGGGACCTTTCTAGTTCTACTCACAGGCAGGAGGGACCGTGGAAAAGTTGCCCATAGGGGTGATTGGCGTAGGCAAGCTCGGCACCTACCATTGCCAGGCGTTGGCACACCTACCAGGTGCCATGCTAGTGGGAGCGTACGACTGCAGCGAGGCGGCCCGACATCAAGCCTCGTTGACTCTGGGGGTCACCGCCTTCCCCAATATGGAGGAGTTGCTGGACAGGGTCGAGGCGGTGGTGGTGGCAGTGCCTACCGTAGCGCACCTGGAGGTCTGCCGGCAGGCGTTGGCGCGCGGTGTGCACGTCTTTGTAGAAAAGCCTATCGCCACGACAGTGGCCGAGGCCGACGAGATGATCGCTCTGGCACACCAGCACAACCTCACCCTGCAGGTGGGACACATCGAGCGGTTCAACCCGGCCATCCGCGCCCTGGAAGGAATCGAACTTGCCCCTCTTTTCATCGAATCGCACAGGCTGGCACCCTTCGACCCACGCGGCACGGATGTGGCAGTGGTGTTGGACCTAATGATTCACGACATCGACATCATCCTCAGCCTGGTGCGCAGTGAGGTAGACCACATTGCGGCTAATGGCGTGGCGGTGGTGTCGCACGAGCCGGACATCGCCAATGCGCGCATCCAGTTTGCCAACGGGTGCGTGGCCAATGTGACTGCCAGCCGTATATCCCAGCGCAAGATGCGAAAGATGCGCCTCTTCCAGCGCGACACCTACATCTCGATCGACTTCTTGCTGCGCATCACCGAAGTCTTCCAGTTGGTTGATATCGAGGCGCCCGAGCCGCCCCAGAGTTTTTCCGCCATCTTGGGGCAGATCGACAAAGGTGCCCGGCGGCGCAAGGTGCTCTACACCAAGCTCACCCCCCCGGAGCAAGATCCCTTGCAAGCCGAGCTGGAGGACTTTATCAGGGCGGTACGCACCGGCGTGCCCCCGCTGGTCACAGGTGAAGATGCCCGTCGGGCCCTCAAGGTGGCCAGTGAGATTGTCTCCATCGTCAAGCAGGGGATGCCTGTCAATTGAACCACACCCAAACGGGCGAAGCGGTGGAGGGTGGCATCCTTGGTGCATAGACGATGCCTAGTAATCGCTGGGGAAGCCTCTGGAGACCTGCACGGCAGCGGCCTCGTGCGCGAGCTGCGGCGCTTGGACCCTGAGGTTGAGCTGTTTGGCATAGGCGGCGAGCGGATGCGCCAAGCGGGCATGAAGCTGCTGTTTCATGCCGACAAGATGGCGTTCATCGGCTTTGCCGAAGTGTTGAGGCACCTACCCGCCCTCCGCAGCATCTTTGCCCAGACCCTGGACGAGGCGGTCCGCCGTCGGCCCGACTTGGTGATCCTCATCGATTATCCAGGCTTCAACCTTCGCTTCGCTGCCGCTGCTAAGCGGCATGGTCTGAAGGTTCTGTACTACATCGTGCCCCAACTCTGGGCCTGGGGCATGGGGCGGTTGCGCACCATGGCCCGCACCGTCGACGCGGCGGCAGTAATCTTTCCCTTCGAAAAAGACCTCTTTGCTGACGCGGGCATTCCTACCACGTTTGTAGGCCATCCTTTGCTGGATGTCCTGCACGTCGACTGCGACCGGGAGGCCTTTTTCCGCCGCTACGGCCTTGAGGAGCATCGGCCCCTGGTGGCCCTCCTGCCGGGCAGCCGCCCCCAGGAAGTGCGCGCTTTGCTGCCGGTCATGCTCCAGGCAGTGCGCGCCCTGCGGGCCCAGATGCCGCACATCCAGGCCCTCGTGGCTCAGGCAGACTCCCTCAAAGATGAGCTCTACCTCTCCCTCCTCGCGCCGGATGATCAGGTGACTCTGGTCCGCAACAACACCTACGCAGCCGTCAAATATGCGGATGCGGCGGCGGTCGCCTCGGGCACCGCCACTTTGGAGACCGCTTGTCTTGGCACACCGTTCGTGCTGGGTTACAAAGTCTCGTGGCTGTCATACCAAATGATGCGTCGGATGATCACGATCCCCTACATCGGCCTGGTAAACATCGTAGCCGGTCACCAGGTGGTGCGCGAGCTCGTGCAAAAAGATTTCCGTCCTAGCCTGTTGGCGGATGAACTGGTTTCGCTGCTCCAGGACGGAGTCCGCAGAGAAGCCATGCGCCGCGAGCTGCACGCAGTGGCCGAGCGACTGGGCACTCCAGGTGCGGCACGCCGGACGGCCGAACTGGCCATGCGTCTGATGGACGAACGCCGCGAAGGGTGATGGATGACGGTGCACTGGCCTCGGCTCAAGTTTGTGCTGGCCACTAAACTGGGGTGGCTTTTCATCCTCGCGATGGGGAAGTTGGTCCGTGTGCGGGCAGTGGGCCTCCACCGCTGGCGGCAGGCGCTCGCCAGCGGGAAGGGCGTGCTGGTGATGATCTGGCACGGTCGCGTCCTTCTGCCCATCTATCTCCACCGCAAGCAAGGGATTATCCCCATGATCAGCCTCCATGAAGATGGGGAGATGATCGCCCGCACCGTGCAAAGGCTTGGCTACGGGACGATTCGCGGCTCCAGCACGCGCGGAGGCCGCGAGGCCTTCCACGAGATGTTGGCCGCGCTCAAGAAGGGCGCCGTCTGTGCCATCATGCCCGACGGGCCTCGGGGGCCGCGCCACTACCTGAAACCTGGCGCCATTCACTTGGCGCATCGCTCTGGCGCCCTCTTGGTGCCGGTCACCTTTTCCTGCGACCGCCCCATTTTTGCCAAGAGCTGGGACCGATTCATGCTCTGGCGCCCTTTCGCTCGTGCGGTCATATTCTACGGCCATCCGATTTCAGTGCCGCCGTCTCTCACCGATACGGAGCTGGAACAGCTTCGCCAGAGGGTTGAAGAACAAATGATCGCTTTGGAGAGGCAGGCCGATGGATATTTTCGCTCGTAAATGGCCTGCTGCCTTCTTGCTCCCTTTGAGTCTTCCCTACGCGCTGATCACGTGGCTCCGCAACCGTCTCTACGACAGCGGTCTGATGCATCAGTGCGCCCTCCCTTGCCGCGTCGTTGTCGTCGGCAACCTGACTGTGGGCGGCACAGGGAAAACGCCCATGGTGGAGCTGATTGCCCGTCTGCTGCAGCAGCGCGGCGAACGCGTATGCATCATCAGCAGGGGTTACAAGCGCACTCGCGGTGGATTGGTGGTGGTTTCCGACGGCCAGCGGGTGCTTGCGCAACCTCATGAAAGCGGCGACGAACCCTTCATGCTGGCGAACAGGTTGAAGGGCGTGCCGGTCATTGTGGACCGCGACCGCGTACGCGCTGGCCGCATGGCCATCGAGCGATTCTCAGCAGAAGTGCTGGTTCTGGACGACGCGTTTCAGTACCGTCGCCTGCGACACGACGTTGCCATAGTCCTTGTGGACGGTCGCCGCGGCTTTGGCAATTGCTGGCTCTTGCCCGCTGGTCCACTGCGTGAGTCCCCGCGCCGTTTGGCCTCCGCCACCCTGGTGGTGCTCACGCGCCTGAGCAATCCGGCCGATGGCGAGCGGTGGGCCGCTACCGTCCGGCGCTTTACCCAGGCGCCCATAATTGCCGCGCGCCACGTGCCCCAAGAGCTCTGCAGCGCTGGCGGAGAGCACGCCGAACTGACCGCGCTCCGCGAAAAACCGATCGCCGCCTTCTGCGGCATCGCACAGCCGGACTCATTTTTTGCCCTGCTGGAGCAAGTCGGGGCCCATCTTGTCTGCCGCTTTTCCTTCCCTGATCACCATCGGTATTCCGCGCGCGATCTTGCAGCGCTGACACGGATCGCCCTTCAGCAAGGCGCCGAGTGGCTGGTGACCACAGAGAAGGACCTGGCCAGACTCCATGGCCAGGACTCTCCCCTCCCCTTGTGGTGCCTGCGCATTACCATGCAGGTAGACGACCAACAACCGCTGCTGCGAGCCATTACCACCCGGGGCTACCACGAGGAAGGTGCGATTTGTTGCGAAAAAAACACTTGAAATCTTTGGCAAAGTTTGCTATTATTGGTGCACAATTCGCCAAGCCGTTGATTGTTCGCCAGTTGCCATAGAGCTTCACGACTGCGAGGGACGTAGAGGTGGGGCCATCGAACGTCAAACCCAAGATCCTCATTGTCGATGACGACAAGAACATCGGCAAGATGATCTCCATCACGCTGCAGAAGCAAAAGCGCTACGAGTGTGCAGTGGCGTTGAGCGGCGAAGCCTGCCTGCAGACGGTGCGCGAGGACCCGCCAGACCTCATCCTTCTGGACATCCAGATGCCCGGGATCGACGGGTTGGAGACACTTGAGCGCCTCCGCCAGATAGAGCCCAACATCCCGGTCGTGATGATGTCCGCCCATGGGACTATCGAGCGTGCCGTGCGCTCCATGAAATTGGGCGCGCACGACTTTATCGAGAAGCCCTTTGCCAGTGACCGCCTGTTGGTGACCGTGGAAAACGCCCTGATCACCAGTTCCCTCAAGCGAGAGGTCAGTCAACTCCGCTCTGAGCTCAAGAATAAGTACTCGTTGGCCAACATCATAGGCGAAAGCGGGCCGATGCAAGAGGTCTTCCGGGCGGTCGAGAAGGTGATCGACAGCAACGTCACGGTGCTCATCCAGGGCGAAAGCGGCACTGGCAAGGAGCTGATTGCCCGCGCTATTCACTACCACTCCAAGACGCGCGCCAACAAGCCATTTGTGGCCGTCAACTGCTCTGCACTGCCAGAGTCCCTTTTGGAAAGCGAACTCTTCGGCCATGAAAAGGGGGCGTTCACCGGCGCGGCCGGACGGCGAATCGGCAAGTTCGAACAGGCCAATGGAGGTACTATCTTCCTCGATGAAATCGGCCTCATGAGTCCGGCAACCCAGTCCAAGGTATTGCGCGTGTTGCAGGAAAGAGAGTTCGAACGCGTCGGGGGCAATGAACTGGTGCGGGTCGACGTACGTTTCATCTCTGCTACAAACCGTGATCTAGAGGAAGCGGTCAAAAAGGGAGAGTTTCGGGAAGACCTTTACTACCGTATCGCCGTCTTCCCCATCAAACTGCCGCCCTTGCGCGAGCGCAAGGCGGACATTCCCGCGCTGGCGGCCTTTTTCTTGAAAAAGTACAGCCAGGAGGAAGGCAAGGAGATCGAGGGCATCTCACCAGACGCCCTGGAGCTCCTCATGGCTTACCATTGGCCAGGCAACGTGCGTGAGCTGGAGAATGCGATCGAACGCGCCGTGGTGCTTGCCTCGACCAAAGAGATTATGCCCAGTGACCTACCCGCTGCGGTGAGGGCGTTGGGTGAGAAGCGCCTGTACGAATCGGACCATACTCTTGCCAACTGGATTGAAAAGTTGGAGGAGGAGGCCCTTCGGCAGGCGCTGTTGGAGTGTGGCGGAAACGTGTCGCAAACGGCGAAGAAGCTGGGCATTGGGCGGGCAACCATCTATCGCAAGGCCAAGAAATACGGCCTGCCGATGATCAAGTAGTGCCCCCAATCCCCGCACGCGCTGCTGCACCTGCGCAACCAGTGGCGTGGCGGCCCACTGTCTCACCTCTCTCTGTATCATACCGGCACAGGTGTTTCGCCTTATTACAGCGCTGCAACTTTTTCCATTGCAGCCAAACACAGCTGTTTGCCTAAGTGACTATTTCTCAAGGCACGTTTCCCAGTCCTGGACAGCTTTGCTGGTATGCATTTTGCGAACCCTAACGAAGCCACCGGCTCATGCTGGCTACGTACCATCGTCGCAAGGAGTGAGACAACAACCGGTCCCACGCAGCATAGTGGATTCCTTCGAGAGAGCAACCGTGCACGCACAACAGCATCCTTCGCAAGGCTCCAGTTTGACCGGCCTCATCCGCAAGATTTGCGCCGGCACCTACTCGTCCGCTGAACTGGTTCAGTTCGTGAACCTGCTCCAAAAGGCAGCCCTGAGCTACCTCCGCTACCAGGAGCTTTCCGGCAAGCGCATCGCCCTGGTGCGCCAGGACCGGGAAGAGCTGGAGGACCTGGCCATGGACTGTGTGGCCGAGCTATTTATGCGCGATGAACAGGGCGCTTTTGTGCAGCTGCGCAAGTACTTCGGCCAGAAGCTTGAGGAAATTGGCGACAACGACGCGGAGATGATGCTCCAGGTCCGCCGGCTCGTGGTCAAGAAGACCAAGCAGGAACTGTCGCGCATCTTTCGGGAACGCGACCCCGAAGGGGCTAAGGTGGTGCGCAACATCAAGGTGGCGGTGCGCAATGCCAAGGACCTGACAAGTTTCCGCGAGATGGGGCGAGAGTTCATCTGCTTTGCCCCCAACGGGCACTCTGGTCAGGCACGCGATGCCCTCTACCCGCATTGCCCTCCTCTCCGCCGGACGTGCCCCCCGTGCCCGGAGGAGATGCTCTGTTTGCAGTTCAACGGCGTCAATCATCCCCGAGATTCAGTGTCCGCCTCCATTCGGAAGCTCTTGGCCCTGGTCGACGCCGACCCCGGCTACCAGAACTACCTCTCCGTCGACGTGGTGGCCAGGATCATTCGGACGGTGCGCAACGAAATGTTCCGCGACAATGTGGGTGGAGAACGACATACCTCCACGCCGCTTGAGCATGTGCAACTGGAAGAGATTCGGCTGGCAAAAGAGCGGGCGATCCGCCATATTCGCCAGAAACTCCACGCCACCTACCTGGAAGGTGGGAAGTTGGGCGAAGAGAAGGCCGCCATCTATTGCGACGCACTGGTGGACGTGCTGGATGACATGGTCGAAGAACGTCGCCCTGACTCCTATTTTCGCCTGCTCAAGGACCGCATGCCCACGCTGACCCAGAAGCAGTATCGGCAGCAGGAGCGCACGGTCTTCGAATACCTGGCAAAAGTGGCGAAAAAAGAGTTTCGCCAACAGCTTCGCGCGTTGTTGTGAGTTTACGTAAAATCGGAGGCTTGCATGTATACAATCACAGCACGATGGGTTGGTGCCGGTGACAGCTGAGCCCCGCAGCGGGGCTCCTGACGTGGACAAGCACAAACGATCGCTATGAGGCAAGCTCAGCGAAAGCCGGCCAGTGGCCGGTGTCCCACGGAAGCAGAAATTGAACTCTTCGTTTTGACCGACTCACCATCTTTCCCCCGCTCTGATGGAGTCGCGCGACACATCCGCACGTGCCCCCGCTGTCGGTCCATGGAGCGGGAATTAGCCCGGTTCTACGACCTCTTGCTTACCAGCCTTTCGGCACCGGTGTCTGCCTGTGTACTGGATTATGTGTTTCACCGCACCCTCGAGGTGAAGGAAGTGGCGCATTTCGCTTTGCGGCCACTGCCTGAAGGGAAGGATGCCGTTCGAGCTTTTGTGTGCCAGCAAGTGGGCCGCATCCCCGGCGAGGCACTGGAGGAAGCAGTGAAAGACTTTGCCGCGCAGGTGCTGGCCGGAGGTGAGGCGGGTCTGTACGCCTTGCAGCCTAGCCACGCCACCCACCTCCTGCTTTTTCTCTGGGTGCCAGGCAACGGCAGGCAGTCGGCCACCCTTTCCTTTCCTGCCCTGGGCAAAAGCGCGCCGCTCAGTCGGTATGGGATGGCGGTCATCGAGGGGGTGAACATCCCAGAAATGAACGGTCAGCAGTTGACCCTCACCCCTTTGGCCCAGACCAACTTTGGCAGGCGCGCCCGCATCGACATGATCTCTTCGGCGCTATAAGCCAGACCTGATACCACCAATCTGTCAACTCCCCCCATTGGAGTCCCCTTCTTGAAAGAGCTTGACAAGCGGGGGAATCTTTCTTATATTAGAGCGCCAAAACGAATAGGCACACCAACGGTTCCCCCAATGACCGGCGTCGAAGAGGAAACGAGAACCCTGCTGCTTGTGGACCCGCACGCGGAGAACGTGCGCATTCTCCGTGAGCACCTTACCGGTTTGGGCTACCAGGTCTTCACCTGTGGGAGTGCCGGCGAGGCCCTGACAAAGGTCGCAGAGGTCAAGCCAGACCTGGTGCTCTCGGAGTTTGTCCTGCCGGATGGAGACGGGGCCGAGCTGCTCGACCGTATTGAGAGCGACCCCCGCACAGCCCGGACTCCTGTGGTTTTCTTGAGCAAGTCCGGGGAACCGGAGACCAGGGTGCGTGCACTCAGCTTGGGGGCCAAGGACTTTTTGGCCAAGCCGATGCACGTCAAGGAAGTAGTGGCCCGGCTGGAAATGGTTCTGGCCCGCTTGCGACGCCGCCAACAGAGCACGCCTGCACAGAAGGGGCCAAGCGGCCATCTTGAAGAGGTGCCATTGCTGGACTTGCTCCTGCAGATGGCCCAGGAAGCGAAAAGTGCAGTCATTCGCCTCACCACGCCCTCGGGCCGGAGCGGCCAGGTTATCGTTCGCAGCGGAGCAGTCGTACATGCAGCCACCACCAGCAACAAGCGGGAGAGCGCCTTCTTTGAAATGCTCGCCTGGCGGCGTGGCAGGTTTACCGTCGCTTATGAGGAGATTGAGACCCCTGACGGCATGCCGTTGAGCCCCCTCGGCCTCCTGCTAGAAGGGGCACGCAGGCTCGAGGAGATCCAAGCTCTTGAAAGGCAGCTCCCCGGCTTGGAGGCGGTTATGGTCCCCACGGAGAACTTTCGCCAGATCCTGTCCCGGCGGGAACCGAGCCCGGAGCTACACAAGTTCATCGCCCTTTTCGATGGCCAACGTACTTTGGAAACCATACTGGACGAATCAGGGTACGACCTGGCCACCGCATTGCACCGGGTGGTCAAGCTGTACCGACAGGGTTTCTTGCGCCGCGTAGACCAACCTGAGCGGGAAGAAGAGGAAGAAGGCGAAGCTTTTGGCCCTGAGGCTCTCCGCGAGCCCCACTTGGTCAGTATCCTCAAGGCAGATATCGAGGAGCAGACAACCGCTGCCACGGAAGCGCACCCTAAAAGCGTCGTGGCTCCTGCCCGGGAATCGGCAAGCGAAAGCGCGCCCACGGTGGCGGTGCCTGCAGTGCCTCCGCTTGATAGGACTGGACCTCCCAGGCCGAGACGCGGGATTATCTTCATCGGGAGTGCGCGTGCCGGCCGGAGAAAAATTATCAGTACCCTGACCGGGGGAAACTTCAGGGTGCGTACCCTGCGGAACTTTGGTGATGTCTCCCTCGACCGCGGGTCTGCTGTCCTTAGCAATGGCCTACGCCTGGAGGTGTTTGGCCTTGAGCCCGACCCTCGTTTTGGCGCCCTGTCAAAGATTGTGGCGTTCGAGCTTTCCGGGTGCGTGATCGTGATCGATGGCTCCCGTGCGGAGGCTTATGACTACTACGCGTACCTGATTTCCTCCCTGCGGCAGGCTCTTCCCGCGCTCCCCTCAATCGTGGCTGCTACGAACGTAGGAGAAGGCTCTATTGCCCCAGAGGTGCTCCGGAAACGCCTCGGCCTGCCTCCCTCCGACCTCGTTGCGCTCTGCGATCCGGGCGACAGGGAGTCGGTAGAGCATCTGGTGGAGCAATTGCTGTCCGGCGAGGGCAGTCTCCCGCATCCGCAGACGGTGCTGGCCGGTGAACCGGTGACCAAGGACTGAAGGGAGACCGGGCGTGGTGCTGGAGCGCAAAAAGATCTTGCTCGTCGACCCTGATCAGGAGGGAATGCGACCGTTGAAGACCCTCCTCCTGCAGCGGGGCTGCCGGGTGGGCCAGGTGGACAGTGGTGAACACGCATTGCAGGTCTGCGCGCGAGAGCTCCCGGACGCCATAATCACTGGCCTGCAACTGCCCAAGATGAGTGGTGAGGAGTTGCTTCGCGCCCTCCGTGAGGAGCCACGCACCAGCGGTATACCCGTGATTATCATCGCGGATCAGCGCATCCTGGATGACCGCATTCGTGCCATTGAGCTACTTCCAGATGATTTTGTGCCCAAGCCCTATCTGCCTCAGGAGGTTGTGGCTCGCCTGGAAGTCTTGCTCAATGAGGTGCACTCCTCCTTTCCCCTGCCGAGTGCTGAGGACATGGAAAAGGGATTCTCAGGTTCATTGGGAGACATGTCCCCTGTGGACCTTATCGAGGTTTTTCATGCGGCCTCACGTTCGGGCATCCTGCACTTGCGCCGCAACGGTCAGCACGGCGCTATCTACCTCCGGGACGGAGAGATTATTGATGCGCTGCTCGGACAGCGGGCAGGCGAGGAGGCCATGAGGGTGCTGTTGCTGTGGCGCGAAGGCACCTTCTTGGCCGATTTCACCCCTGTAGACCGTCCGCAGCGCATTACCACCCCTACTAGAGAGATAGTAGCCAACGCCCTGGCGCGCGCCGAGGATTGGGACGAAGCGCTGAGTGTTCTCCCGCCCCTTGAAACCGAGTTGGTATGCAACGCCCCGCCCAAGGCAATGGCAGAGCTGGACGAGGCGAGTCGCAATCTGCTGGGGCAATTTGCCTCCCCGAAGCCCATTGCCGAGGTGCTCGAACAGATGAGCGGTGATCCCTTGCCTCTGGCGAAATGCCTTCGCGGCTTGTGGGAGAAAGGGTTTCTGCGGGTGGAACAGGTCAAACCGGAAGGTTGGGCGGGCTCCTCGCTGCTTCAACCACATAGCGTGGCCAGCAGATCACCGCTGGCGGCTGTCGGAGAGCTGTTTAGGAGCGGCGAACGCACGCAAATGGGGCTGGCCTCGGCCGAGCAACCCCGTGCCGCCGGTCCCCTGCTCACTCGCGCTGAGCTGCTGATGACGCGCGCCCGCTTGACATAGAGTGCCGCCTGTGAAGGTGCGCGGAAGGATAACACAAGATGAGATATGGCGAAATCGCGGTGGTGACGCCCAAGGATTACGAGCCCGAGGGCCTAGTTCGCGCCGTGTGCCCGGAGGTGGTGCGGGCCGGCGACACGCTGAGCTTTGGCCGCCTCCCCATTACTGACAACTTGACTCTGCAAGTTTACGGCATGCAAATAGAGTCCCCACCCGAGCGCTACCGTTGGGAACTCCTTCTGCCGCGTGCACTCGGTGTGGTGGTAGCTTACCGCTGGCACGAGCGGGCTTCTCTGGAACAGGCCCAACGTCTGGTGGACTATCTATGTAGTTCGTGGCAAACGCCCGTGCTGGTCGCCGCCGACACCGGTGACGCGCCTCCTCCCGTACCTTCCACTTTCTACGCGGGCGGGATTCGGCTTTCGAGCAATGCAAAGTTCTTGTTCTTTCAATCGCCCGACCCGGCGTCTGTTCGCCAACTATTCACTACGCTCTTAGATGTGGTTGCAGAACGGACAACCGATTACTCCATTTGAACACAGGTGCACCCCTTGTCCGAAATGAAGCATGGCCAAAACTCACTTTCCGAAGGCATGAAGCTGCTCGCCCTGCACCTTCTTTTCAACGGTCGCACTCTGAGCACCCTGGTGGACAAGCTGGACGACGGGCAGGTCATAGCACTGCAGCGTTTCCTGTGGGATACCACGGTTGAGTTTGGCATTAGGGCAAAAGGGAAGGCGTTCTCGCACCGAGATATCACTCAGCGCATGGTCCCTTCTGCTGTCTACCAGAAGGAGCAGGGCTGCGCAGAGCCGACCTTTGCGTGCAAGGCCAGCCACTGCATTCGCGTCCACCGCGACTGTGCTCGGCGCAAGCTCAAAGGGCAACTCGACGCCATGGCGGCCTTGATCAGGGACTACTTGCACGCCGCCGTGACAGAATGAAACCCCGGGATGAGACCCATGCACCCACCCCAGGGGCCCAGTGTTCGATCCGGGTGGTGGCTGCTGCTGGCATGCCTCCCCCTAAGCAGCTGGAGTCAGGAACAGACAGCCACCTGGCGGACCATTTCAGGGGCAAAGGTGGTCGTTCGCTACGAGGAGGCGGACCAGCGGAACGCGGCTACGGTGTTACAGCAGGCCGAAGAGGCTTGTTCCAAGATCAGCGACGAGCTTGGTTTGGCGTATCTCCCTGTGCTACACCTGATTATGGCGCCTTCCGCCGAGGAGTTTGCGTCGTTGACCCACGGTCGCCTGCCCCGGTGGGCTGCGGGGGCCACCACCTTGGAGACACAGGGGCCGGTCATCTATATCCCCTCTCCTCGTTGGGGTGCAAGCGGCCAGGATCTCAGCCGGACCGTCGTGCATGAGGTGGCCCACGCCCTTGTAGCTGTCGCCAGCGACTTTCGGCCTTTGCCGCGGTGGCTCACCGAGGGTCTGGCTATCCGATTCTCGCGCGAACAGCAGTGGACATCGCCCTCGGATGTGTCTCGCGCTTTGCTCACCAATTCGGTGGTGCCCCTGGAGGAGATCGAGCAGCTGAACAGCTTCCCGGAGCAGAAGGCGCGGCTGGCCTACCAGGAGAGCTTTCTGGCCGTCGACTACCTGGTGCAGACTTACGGCCTGGATGCCATGCGCATCATTCTGGCCTCCGCGGCCAAGGGACAGGATATCGATGTGGCGTTTGAGCGTGCTATCGATCGAGATACCTGGGAGTTTCAGCAGGAGTGGCTCAATTTCGTGCGGAAGAGGTACCGATGGGCGTTCCTTGCCGAGCTGGACTGGCCCCTCTGGGTGCTGATCCTAGCCCTGGCGGGTGCGGCCTTTGTGGCCGTGCGCCTGCGCACGCGGAAGACCGTGCGCGCCTGGGAACAGGAAGCAAAAGAGCAAGAAGACTTGCAACCGTGGGAGAGTGAATAACCCGTGACACTGCGCCTCCGACATCTGCTGGAATTCTGGCTAATGGCCATCATGGCTATCATTGTCCGTTTGCTTCCCTGGGAAACCTCCCTCCGCCTGGGCGACTGGGTCGGCACCTTTACCTTCAAGGTGCTCAAGATCAGGCGAAGGGTTACACTGGACAATCTGGCGCGCGCTTTTCCGGAAAAAACTGCGGAAGAACTGGAAAGCATTGCTCACCGTGCTTACCAAAACTTTGTGAAGATGACCATCGAGTACATCAGATTCCCTGACCTGACGCCCCAGAAGGTTCTTGCCAAAGTCATAGTGCCCGACCACTCGCTCTTGGAGTGGGCGATGCGCAACGGCAAAGGTGCCATTTTCGTGGGCGGCCACTTTGGGAACTGGGAGCTCATGGGCGCGGCCATTCGCGCACTCGGCTATCCGGAAGCTTTCCTTGTTGGCGAGCAGCACAACAAGCTCATCGACGACCTGATGAACCGCTATCGCCAGCGCATGGGTATCACTATCATCCACATGGGCGTGGCCGTGCGCGGTGTTATCAAGGCTCTGCGCGAAGGAAAGATGGTTGCCTTGCTCTCCGACCAAGATGCGGGCAAGAACGGTGTGTTCGTCAACTACCTGGGACACCCGGCCTCGACGCCACGAGGGCCGGCGGTCTTTTCCCTGAAGACTGGTGCACCGATCATTTTCGGCTCTGCGGTCAGAGAGGATCACGCCTATCATCGCATCTACTTCGACCTTGCCACTCCAGGGGAAGTGGGCGAGCTGAGCGAAGAAAACGTTCGCCGCATCACCCAGGCCTATACGTCCATCCTGGAGCGATACGTGCGCCAGTACCCTGACCACTGGTTCTGGATGCACCGCCGTTGGAAGACCAGACCGGGCGGGGTACGAGTCGAGTAGCCTCCATGCTGGAAGACCGACCACTGGTGCCCTACCGATCCGTGCTCATCGTGCAGACAGCCTTTCCCGGGGACGTGGTGCTGTGCACCCCCATGGTGAGGGCCACGCGCAAGAGTTTTGCCGAGGCCACCATAACATTTCTTTCGACCCCGGTTGCGGCCAACCTGCTGGAGACAAATCCTCATATCGACGAGCTAATAACCTACGATAAACGGGGCGAAGAGGCCGGGGTGGCGGCGTTCGCGCGACTGGTGCGTCGGCTCCGCCGGCGGAGATTCGACCTTGCACTTCTGCCGCACCGTTCGCTTCGAACCGCGCTTCTGGCCTGGGCGGCAGGGATTCCTGTGCGTGTGGGATTCGCCGTGTTCCCTGGCGGGCCCTTCTATACCCACCGGGTAGTTTACGACCGCACCCAGCACGAGATAGAGCGGAACCTTGCGCTTCTCCAAGCCATCGGTGGAACCGCAGATGGGTTGCAGCCTGAAGTCTTTCCAGACGCAGGAGACCGCACACGGGTGGACCAACTGCTGGAAGGCGTCGATCAGCGCGCACCTCTGCTCGCCATAGCCCCTGGTTCCATCTGGCCGACCAAACGTTGGACGCCGCATGGCTTTGCAGAAGTGGGAGTGCTGGCCGTGGAGAAGCTCGGCGCCACCGTGGTGGTAGTGGGTGGACCCGAAGACCGCCCGCTCGCCCAAGATGTGGTGGCAGCGATCGGCAAAGGCGCGATCAATGCGGCGGGCAAACTCAGTTTCCGGCAGTCGGCCGAGCTCATCCGGCGCTGTCGCGTGCTTGTGTGCAACGACAGTGCCCCGCTCCACCTGGGCGTAGCGATGGGTACGCACACCGTGGCCATCTTCGGCCCTACCGTGACCAGCTTCGGTTTTGGCCCCATCGGCCAGGGGCATGCAGTCGTCCAAAAGGAGCTCCTGTGCCGGCCCTGCGGTATCCACGGCGGGCGAAAGTGCCCCATCGGCACTCACGAGTGCATGACGGCCATCAGGGCAACAGAGGTGTTTGAGCAGGTGCGCGCGCTTTGGCAAGAGGCAGCGCCACCGCGGGATCGGCAAGCCTGTGGAGTCCAATGCAACTGATCATGGTGAACCCGGACACACCGGATATGGCGCTCCTGGCACAGGCTGCGGAGGTCATCCGCCAAGGGGGAGTCATCGCCTATCCCACCGACACAGTGTACGGGTTAGGCGCTGACCCCCACAACGACGCGGCGGTGAGCAGGATTTTTGCGATCAAGGGGCGCCAAGCCAGCAAGGCTCTGAGCCTGATCGTCGCGGATGCAGATCAGCTCCAAGGGCTCGGTGCAAAACCTTCGGAAGCGGCACAAAAGCTCATGGAAGCGTTCTGGCCGGGGCCGCTGACGCTCGTCCTGCCATTGGCAAAAGGCGTGCGAATGCCTGCCTTGCGCGGGCAGGCCAAGGTAGCAGTGCGCATTCCGGCAAGTCGGCTTTGCCGCGAGCTTGCAGCTCTATGTGGCCCGATCACGGCCACCAGCGCCAACCGCTCGGGAGAGCGGGAGCCCACCACGGCCGCGGAAGTAGAGGCAGCCCTGGGCCGGCAGCTAGACCTGATTATCGACGGCGGGCGCTCTCCTTCCGCTGTCCCCTCCACGATCGTCGACGTCAGCATACATCCGCCCGTGGTGCTCCGTGCAGGCGCCATCCCGGAACAGCGCATTAGGGCAGCGCTCGAGGGCCGCCAATGAGCCGAAGATTCCGCATTCTCTTTGTCTGCTCCGGCAACAGTTGTCGCAGCCCTATGGCCGAGGGAATTCTGCGCGCCAAACTCCCTCCCCATCTCAGGCACCGCATTCTCATCAGGTCGGCGGGCACTTTGGGCATAGACGACGCGCCTGCCACACCGCTGGCCATCCGCGCCGCAGCCGAGCGTGGGGCTGACATCAGCACACACCGCTCACAAGGAGTGAGCAAGAAGCTCGTCGACTGGGCGGACCTGATCCTGGTCATGGAGCAGGACCATGTCCGTTTCTTGAAGAAACACTATCCGGAAGCTGGCGAGCGAGTGTATCTGCTCCGCACCTTTGCGCGACCACCCCAGGAGATTGCCGACAACGGCGAAGTGCCGGACCCTATCGGCGGCGACCTCACCACCTACCGCGAGTGTGCCGACCTTATCGCGCGAGAAGTGGATCGCATCGTGCCCGTGTTGAATGACCTGGTGGTCGTCCGGGAGACCGGGGAACGGAGGGATGTGGGGTGAACACAAACCGTGGCCGCAAATTCTTAGTGGTGCGCACGGATCGCCTTGGCGATCTGATTCTCTCCTTGCCCGTGTTGACGGCCTTGAAAGAGGCCCATCCCGGATGCCACGTGACTCTGCTCACCTCCCCTCCCATTGCGCCAATCGTCAATGATTACCCAGACCTGGACGAAGTTTTGGTGGACGAGGTCGAGGGCCAACATCATGGGATTACCGGCTGGTTCCGCCTCGTGCGCTCACTGCGGAAGAGGGCTTTTGATGCGGCTGTCCTGCTCCATCCCACCCTGCGTCTGGCCCTTGCTTTGGCCGCGTCTGTACCTCAGCGGGTAGGGACGGCATACCGTGCCTACTCATTTCTTTTCACCGAGCGCGTACCGGTACACCGCAAAGCTGTGCCGCGCCACGAGCTCGACCTCAACCTGGACCTGGTCGCGCCTCTCGCTCCCCGCCCTTCGCGAGTGGCATTCAAGATCCCTAAGGACCCTGAGACTGAGGCCCGCGTCACGGGTATGTTAGGAACATGGCTCACGTCCGCGCACAAGTTAGTCGTCATTCACCCTGGCAGTGGGGGTTCGGCGCGCGACTGGCCCGTGGAGCACTTTGCCAGGCTGGCGGACCGTCTCAGCACCGAGCTGCACGCGGCGGTGGTCATCACCGGAACAGCGGGAGAAAGGCCGCTGGTAGACCGGCTGTATGAGCTTTGCCGGCAGAAACCTTTGCGCCTTGACGGCCGTACAACGCTCAAAGAGCTGGCCGCCTTGGTGAGCATGGCCGACCTGGTGATCAGCAATAGCACCGGCCCACTGCACCTGGCGGTGGCGATGGGAACCGAAGTAGTGGGCCTCTACTGCCGCATGCGGGCCTGCGGGCCGGAGCGCTGGGGCCCCTACGGCCGCCTAGACTCGGTGCTGACCCCCGAGGTGGAGCCATGCGACCACTGCACCGGCGCAAAGTGTCCACACTGGGACTGCATGGCGGCAATCAGCGTCGACCAGGCATTCGCCCTTGCCGCGCGCAAGCTTGCTGCGTCTCATTCTCGACATAGGACAAGTCGATGATTCGATCCCTTTCTGTCTGTGCCATCGTACTCGCGCTACTTTGGATGCCTCAAGTGCAGGATACTTCGCGCAAGGCGCCGCCGGCTGTTGACACAGTCCGCGTCCAAGCCAACACCTCAGAGGCAACGAAGCATGATTCGCTGGTCACCACCACACACATGTTCTCCTCACCTTTGGCCCCGTTGCGCGTGGTGCCGAACAACGCCTGGGGGCTCGGGGAGGAGCTTACTTTTGCCGTGCGCTACGGCATGGTGTCGGCCGGCTCGGCGAAGATGGCGGTCCGAGATACAGTTAGAGTAGCAGGAAGGCTCTGCTACCACATTTACACCCAGGCACAGTCCAACCGGGCCTTTTCTTCCATCTACGAAGTCCGCGATGTAGCGGAATCGTTTGTGGATGTGCAGGGCCTGTTCCCATGGCGCTTTGAGAAACACCTGCGCGAGGGCAAGTATCGGGCACACAAGCTCACTACCTACGATCAGCACCGCAATTTGGCCATAACTGGCAAAGACACCCTCCGCGTACCACCCTTTGTACAGGATGTAATCTCCATGGTTTACTTTCTGCGCACCCAAGACTTCAAAGTCGGGGACACGCTCTCAGTGGCCAACCACGCCGATCGCAAGGTGTATGACCTGAAGGTCGCAGTTCAGCGGCGCGAAAGGGTGCGCGTCTCCGCAGGAGTGTTTGACTGCCTGGTGGTGGAGCCCTTCCTGCGCGACGGAGGAGGGGTGTTCAAGGGCGGCGGCCGGATGCAGCTGTGGATTTCTGATGACCGCGCCCGCCTCCCCGTGCAGCTGAAGAGCAAAGTAGTCGTGGGCACGGTGACCATCGAGCTGGAGAGAGCAAAGGGGGTTAAAAGAGCATGAACAATATCCCTCCCAACAAAAGGAAAAGCGATCCTGGGCCGAAGTTCACCAGGCTAGACCTCTCCCAGGTCAAGACTTTTTCTATTCGCGAGCGACAGAGTAAGGTCGGGTTGGAACACCTTGCGCGCGTGCATCAATGCGGGGGCACATTTGCGGGCTTTTTCGACTCGCTGCCGCACGTGCTTAAGGGAGCAGACCTTCGGGAGTTGGTGGAACAAGTGGCGGCAGCGCGCAGGCGCCAGCTACCGGTCATCGCCATGATGGGCGCCCACGTGATCAAGTGCGGCCTCAGCCCGGTGATCATCGATCTGCTGCGGAGCGAGGTGCTCACCTGCGTCGCACTGAACGGCGCCGGCGCGATTCACGACGTGGAACTGGCCTACTGGGGCCAGACCTCAGAAGATGTTGCCGAGGGACTGCTGGACGGCACCTTTGGCATGGCGCGCGAAACCGGGGAAATCCTCAACGGGGCTGCCAAAGCTGCTGCCGGGAGCGACATGGGTTTTGGCGAGGCGCTGGGCAGGCACATCACCTCGGACAAGCCGCCCTACCAGCACCTTAGCATCTTGGCTGCCGGCTACGAGCAGGATGTACCGGTAACGGTCCATGTGGCCATAGGGACCGACATCGTGCATCAGCACCCCACTGCCGATGGAGCGGCAATCGGAGAAGCCTCTTTCAGCGACTTCCGCCTGTTCGCCGCACAAGTGGGCACCCTCACCGAGGGCGGCGTGGTGCTCAACTTTGGCTCTGCAGTAATCTTGCCGGAAGTCTTTTTGAAAGCGCTCACCGTGGCGCGAAACCTCGGTCTGCCGGCTTTCGGCTTTGTCACCGCCAACTTTGACATGATCCAGCACTACCGACCACGGGTGAATGTGGTGGAACGCCCAACCCAAGGCAGCGGCAAGGGATACCAGTTTGTCGGACACCACGAAATCATGATCCCTCTGTTCGCTGCAGCCATCAAGGAAAGGCTGGGCGCGAGGTGAGAGCGAAACATCCTGGCACAGGGGCTGTCCACGAACGATTAGGGGCCCTCGTCGTCAACGGCGGCCTGCGTCCGGCCACAGGATTTCAAGAACAACCCGGGTTGGCCCACCGCAACATCCGCGGGTCTTGAGGGCTATTTTTCCCGCACCGCCATGCCACTGGCGGTGGGCGGGAGGTGACTGCAGAGCATTTTCCGGAGCGCTGGCGCCCCTGCGTGCGCGCCAGGCAACTTTCCCGCACCCATTTGCCAGCACCAACAAGGGGCATCCGCGAACCGCCTCTGCGCGAGCGTGCTGCGACCCACTACTTTCTTTTGCTCCGGGCTGTGATCGTCCGGCGCCCACAGCGCCAGGCGACTCCACAGATAGCCAATGCGGCTGAGACCCGCACAGCCAAGGGGCATTTCAAATTACCCCCTGCAATGATTCTACGACATCCAAAAGCTCTCGGCTCGACCCTTCCCTGCTGCTCAATCCAGCCTGCCAAGAACTCCCTTTCGCTCTCCTTCAGTTCCTGGGATAGTCAGCAGCCGGTTTCATCCCCCAAAAAAAAGACTTGACGATCTGCTAATAACGTAGTACATTTCCTACAGTCGTAGGAGGTATCACCACCGTTTAGGAGGTAGCCATGAGACGCCTTGCGGCACGTCATCTGATTGCCCTATTCTTGCCGCTCCAAGCGTTTGCTGCCTGCCACGTGACCGGGAGGATTCTCGGCGCCGGGGGCGAACCACTGCCCCTCGCCCACGCCCACCTGCTCCCATACAGGGGCACCATCCGCCAGCCCCTGCAGACCATCGCCGCCGCCAAGGACGGCCGCTTTGCTCTGACCATACCCGAACTGGGGATGTACCGCCTTTTTTTCACCGGTGTCGGCCACGACAATGCGTCCCTCCCCTTGCTTCTCGAATCCGAGAAGCCAGAGCTTGATTTCACTGTGTACCTTGCCCCTTTGTCGTACAAGGAACAGTTCGAGGTTGTGCGAATTGTCGGCGACTGGAACGCATTCAAGTGGGAGAAGGCCGATACCATGCGGCGCCAGCAGGACGGCACCTATGTTTTTGAGCGCGAGACACAGGCGGACACGGTGGCTTATCAGCTCTTGGACATAACCACCTCCGCGCGCAGCGTCAATGGCACCGCTTCGGATTGGTTCAGATACGACGGCAGGGGCGACTACATCTCGGTGCTACGCACCCGCGCGGGAAAAGCCCGTATCGTCTTCGACCCCGCGAAGCTGCGAGCTCCAAAGGCCGCGGCCCGACCCTCGCTTGAGGTTCGCAAGGGGGACGGCTCCCTCCGCCACCTCTGGGCCATCGATACCCTTGTGCACAAGGAACAGGAGACCTTCCAGCTGGCGCTCACGAAGTACCGCGAGCAGCACCTGGACACGCCGGGTTTTTCTTACGACTGGTCCGCTACGGTGGCGCGACTCAAAAAGTATCTCACTCCCGACCAAGATCCTTTGGTGCGACGATTCGCGGCTCTGCGCCTTGCCTGGC
>JAPDPR010000030.1 GCA_034506335.1 candidate division KSB1 bacterium | reverse complement strand
CGGGTTCGTTATCGTCACCTTCGCCCTCTGGGAGAGGGCTGGTCTGAGGGCCGTTGGAGGACTGCAGGGTCCAGAGGAAGAGCGCCGTGAGGCGGGCGTCCTCTTCCAGCGCACCGGCAACACCGTTCCGCGCGCGGGCCTCCCCGGTGCCGAGCACGTTTTCCAACGCCGTGCGGCCCACGACCTCCCAGACCTTCTCCAGAAACTCAGGCAGTTTGACCTCCCGGCCATCGGCGGTCTCGACCTTGCGGTAGCGGCTGAAGATCTCCAGTGCCGGGCCTATGCAGGCGAAGACGAGATCGGCCCCGCGGATGCCCTCGGCCTGGAGCCGCTCCATCCAGTCGCCGACCCGCCTGGGCAGCTCGCGCAGCACTTCGCCCCAGTCGCCCACGGGCGCATCGTCGGGACGCGGACGGCAGACGAGGTGGACGCTGGTGGCGAGGGCGGCGGAATCCCGGGCACGTAGGCGCGAAGCCATTTCAGTGGCAATGGGCCAGGAGCCGGTGATCGTCCAGCCGCCGCGGATCATGCCCGAAAGCAGCGCTTCCCAGCCTTCGGTCGTCTTGTGGGCGAAGACGACGGAGGCCACGCCATCTTCGCGGAGCACGCGCCGGCCCTCGGCGAAGGCCTTGGCCATCGCATCTTCGTAGAAGTGCTTGTCCTTGGGGCGGCCGTCGGCGGTTGTGGAACGTTCGTTCTGGACTGCTTCGGCGCTCTTGGGGGTCAGTGGAT
The DNA here is from genome assembly GCA_034506335.1 of candidate division KSB1 bacterium. Classification (NCBI taxonomy): domain Bacteria; kingdom Pseudomonadati; species Candidatus Zhuqueibacterota bacterium. The sequence continues at coordinate 41,648 of JAPDPR010000030.1, read as the reverse complement.
TGGCTGGATCGAACGGGTCGCGCAGGAGCGGATGGCCGGGCAGTGTGCGCTTCAGCCAGACGAAGAAAAAGTCCGAGAGGTCCGCGTATGGCACCGCATCGTAGTACGGTGGATCGGTGAACCACACGGTGGCGGCCGCATCGGGCAGGGGATGCTCCGTCGCATCGGCGAGGTGGACTTGGCCCGTGTGAGAATCCTGCATTGAGCTAACGATGTCACAAACCGCCCCCAAGGAGCTTAGAAACACACCCCTTGCATCAGCATAGGGGGAAGATTCGCAAAAGTCCCAAACGATAGGGAGCGCCTGACGTCCAAAAGTGTTGGCAGGGTTTTCATATCCTGCCATCCAACGTGAACCTGCACTGTTGCCATCAGCGCCCTTAGTAATTTGCAGCACCATCCCCTCCCTCACCGCCTCGCTCTGGGCTCTCTGCGTCCCTGCGGTGAGTTCCCGCACCAGCCGCGCCAGCGTCACCAGCGCCACCTTCTGCCGCGCAGTGAAGAGGTCGCCCCATTGAAGCATGCCGTAGCGCTGAACGCGGAAGCCGAGGGTTCCGACCGGCGGTAGCGGTTCGTCCGGCACAGGGCAAAGTCCCTTCTTGCCGCCGCGCTCCCACTCCTCCAGAATCGCCTTGAGGCGTTTCTGGGCCTTCCAGACGGCCCGGTAATCGCGGTCCGTGGGCAGGCGGTAGTTACGGCCTTGGTTGCCCGAATTGAGCGTCACCACAGCCAAGAGCCGAGCCCCGCCGCTGCGGTTGCCGTCGGCATCGAAGACCACATCCGCTCCGCCGCGCTGAGCCGCCAGTTGCGCGCGCACGCGCTCCGGCGGCAGGACCGCGCCGCAACACAGGCACCTGGCCCGGGCACGGGAAACAGTCCCCTCGGGAACCTCCTTCTCGCTTTTCGGCTCGAAAATCTCGAACTCGACCTCCGGCACCATCTCCCTCTCCCCCTGGGAGAGGGTTGGGGTGAGGGCATTCCATATCTGCTGAAGAACCGCCTCCGTCTCCGTAAGGATCTCGTGATTCCAGAAGCGCAGGACGCGCAGGCCGCGTTGTTCCAGGAATCGCGTTCGTTCCTGGTCGTACCGGCGTTGATCGTCATGCTGGCCGCCGTCTGCCTCGACCACCAACTTCGCTTCGTGGCAGTAGAAATCGACAACGTACGGAGGAATCGGATGCTGGCGGCGGAACTTGGCGCCGGCCAAACGGCGATCTCGCAACATGCACCAGAGTTTGGTCTCTGCGTCGGTTTGCTGTTTACGCAGGTTGCGCGCGAATTCGAGCAGTTCCTTCGGCACCACGGGTGGGCCGTGGTAGCCCTCACCCTGCCCTCTCCCAGAGGGAGAGGGCTTGTTCTCCTCTGTCCCAGAGGGAGAGGGGTCGCTCTGGTCTCTCCCAGGGGGAAAGGGGTTGCTCTGATTTCCTTCAGAGGGCGAGGGGGTGCGAACGAGCTTGTAGCGCAGCGCCCGCCTGCGGTTGGGCTTCTTGCAGAGCCAGAAGGAGCGCACAAGTGGTATCTCGGCGCCGCAGTTCGGCGCTTCGCACTTGACCGTGCGCGCCCAGAGGTAGGCGATGGGGGTGGCTCCGTCAGGGTCCTTGGGGTAGAACTCGGCCAGTTCCTTTTCGGCCTGCTTCTTGATTTCGGCTCCGACTCGGCGAAGTTCCTCGGCGAGCTGCGGCCCGTGGCGGGGGATGTCCTCCAGCATGACCTTGAGGATGAGGCAGGCCACGGGGTTCAGGTCGCTTGCGAAGGCCTCGCAGCCCAGGCGCAGGGCCTCGAGTGGAATGGAGCCTCCGCCGGCAAAGGGGTCCACGACGAGGGGCGTCTCGTCCGGGTGCGCGGCCTTGACCAGTTCCCTGGCCGCACCGATCCAGCGCGGGTTGTTGGCAACGTCCCAGTTGGCCACATCGCCGATGAACGTCAGGAGTGCCTGGCGCAGGCCCTTGTCGGACTTGACCTGCTCCTGCAGTTTTGGTGTATTCCACCCCTGCACATCGAGCAGCACCTGCGCCGCCTTCGACTTGAAATCCTTGGGGCAGTGCGGATCGCACGGGTCGGGGAGCAAGAGCCCCAGGAGGATCGCACGGCAGGAGGCCAGGGGCCGCCGCGCCCACCACAGGTGCAGCGTGGACGGGTGCCCATGCCGAATGGACTTCTCCCGAGCCGCGTGCTTGCTCACCACGGCAATCGGGAAATCTACCTCCGCCAGGCGCTTGCATTCCTTAGGAATCATACGGGCGCTCCTTGGATTATCCTCTCGGCCCATTCGACCACGCGCCTGGCCGCGGCAATGGCCTTGCGGTATTCCTCCTCCGTCACCGGCTCGGTCAGGCCCGGGTAGCGCGCCTCAAAGGCGTACCCAGTGAGGAACACTGCTTCTTGAACGTGACTCGGGATACTGATGCCACGGCGTCGGAGCCCGGTCACAAGCTCGTCAAGGTCGTGCACATAGCGGAATGTCCACCCACGCGTAACATAGACGGCTTTCAAGGCCTTTTCCGCGGCCTGTTGGGCGTGAAAACAGAGGTCTTCGTAGAACCCTCCATGGGGTAAGGGTGCACTCGCCAAGGCAAGATCACCCTTGGCGCGGGCCATGCAGTCCTGCGGCGAGCCAGGGGTCAACCTACTCCTTGGCATGGTAGAGCTCCCGTCCTTCGCGAAGGGCTGGCCAAAGTACAAGCGAAGGGTTGTCGCCATACTGTTCAACGTCCCGCTCGGTCACCACCACAACATCTTTGGCTATCCCCATCCCCGCCAAATGTTGATGGATTTTCTGCGCGGTCCGCCTGCGATGGGTTCCGTTGGGCATGACCACCAGCAGATCCAGGTCGCTATGTGGGCCTACCTGACCACGAGCAGCAGAGCCGAAGAGGATGATGCGCTTAGGATGCACGGCCGCAACGATGCGGCGCACCAGTTCCTCAAGAATGGCCTGCGAGACGAACTGAGACGTCTCCATCAGTGCCCTCCGTAGGGCGAGGAATCGTCTTGTATCCGCATTGGACCCGTCATCGCGGTCACTTGCAGCCAGTAGTGGTCCACTTTGGTGACCTCGTGCCAGGGTAAGCGGGCCGGGTCTTTGACCGGGTCCTGCAGCGTGGGTGTAGTGCCGCAGTTGGTGACGACGTACAGCCAGTAGCAGTCCCGGCGGTCTTCGGCCACGCGGCGTTCGTTGGGGGTAAGGAAGATGGTCCCGGTCGCGTGGGTTAACCCCTTGACCTCGATTAGGCGCAGTTCCCCGGAACGCAGGTCAAGGCTGGTAACGTCGTAGCCGAGGTCCCTTTCGTGGACATCATACACTTCACGACCCTGTGCCCGTTCGTACTCCATGACCACGCGCATGGCGATCGCTTCAGTCTTAGCGTCGGGCTGGAGCCGCCGAATTTCCGGCGATTGGAGTTCCGGGTGGGGGAGGACAAGGGCGCTGGCAATGCGTTCCACACCCTGGAGGCTGAGCGACCGCTGTTGTTCCAGTTCTTTGCGACGGCGATCGCGCCGAGCCAGCAGTTCGGCGTGGCGGTTTTCTGCCTGCACCAGGCGCCCTTCGGCCCCCGGTTCATTCCGGTCGATGGCCTCCTGGGCCTTGCCGATCTCCTCGTCCGCCCGCTGAATGAGCTCCGTCAGCGACAGCTCAACGTGCCGAGCGATACGTTCCACCTCAGCGGTTCGTTCCTTGCGGATCTCTTCCAGGAACGGCTGCAAGGCGTTCTGCTGGAGCCACGCTAACGGCTCAGGTTGATATGCGACGGGCGGCAGTTCGCCCGGCGGGCCGGCGGGGATGAAGTTGTTGAGAACATTCGGCTCACGCAACGCAGGCTGGCCACTTGCAGTGACCTCCACCGCGAAGAGCCGCTCGTGGACTACCTGGCCTTGGCCGTCCACCACGCGGGCGCGGTAGAAGTCGATGCGCGACGGCTCCTCGTGCTGGAGAGAGTAAAAGCAGGCCCCCCTGCTGAAGGCGTCGGCGGCCATGGCACAGGTGTGCCTGCGCACGGCTTCGAAAAGTGGGTGGCCGGGCGTAACCCATTCCAGGTTGTTCTTTTCGGCCGTGTCACGATCGGTCGAGCAGCGCGGATAGCGTGCGGCCAATGGCGGCAGCTTCCAATCCGCCGCCCGTTCATACTCCCGCAGCAGCAGTGGCGTGCGGCCTGGCTCAAACGTGTGCGGGAGGTGGGGGATGTCCTTCATCTCAAGCCGAGCATAAGGGGCGGCCTCGCGCATGAAGCGGGCAACCGTCTCCGGCACGACGCGGCGTTCCTGGGCGCGAGCCCGGCGCTCAATCAGCATCTCCAGATTGAGCTTCTTGGAGGCCAGGCCCTCGAGGGCATTCTGGCAAATGGCGCGGAAGCGGCCCTCATCGACGTTCTCGAGTAGGCGCTCCTCCAGGTCGGCATCGCCGAGTTTACCGGCGTAGTAGTCCCGCAGGATGCGCTCCACGTGAGCCGCTGGCAGGATTTCGCCAACGACGTTAAAGACCGCATCGTCGTCCAGTGCGTCGCGGATTGCCTGGAGCTTCTCCAGCAGCCGCTGCAGCACCCGGCCCTCGATGGTGTTGGTGGCCACGAAGTTGAAGATCAAGCAGTCCTTGTGCTGGCCGTACCGATGGATGCGCCCCATGCGCTGTTCCAGGCGGTTGGGGTTCCAGGGGATATCGTAGTTGAACATGATGTTGCAGACCTGGAGGTTGATGCCCTCGCCCGCCGCCTCGGTGGCCACCAGCACTTGGATTGCGCCTTCGCGGAACTGCTGTTCGGAATACAGCCGCGTGCCCGGCTCGTCCCGAGAGCCGGGTTTCATGCCGCCATGTATGCAGCCGACGCGGAATCCCCAGCCCTTCAGTTTCCCCACCAGGTAGTCGAGCGTGTCCTTGAACTCGGTGAAAATGAGCAGACGCTTGTCTGGGTCGTCGAAAAAGCCCTCTCTATGGAGCAGCTCTTTCAGTTTCGACAATTTTGCCTCGGAGTCGCTGTCTTCCACAGCCTCTGCCTGGGCGGCGAGTTGGCGGAGTTCGGCGACCTCCTCTCGCACCTGCTCCGCATTGCCGGCCAGCGTGATGGCTTCGAGCAACCTCTCCAGGTGCTCCCGTTCACTTTCCTCCATCTCCTCGATCTCTTCCGGGTCCGGGAGCTCTGGCGGGGCGAGGCTGACAAGTTCCTGGGCCTTTTTTAGACCTTCTTCAAGGCGGCGGGCGCGGTTTTCGAGGCTGTGGCGCATGGCATAAGTGCTGGAGGCCAGCCTGCGCTGGTAGAGGGACATCAGGAAGCCCACTGCACGGGCGCGGGGATCGTCGCCTTGCGCGGCCGCCTTGGCGCTTTGGCGCTTCACGAAGCGGGTGATGTCCCTATACAGATCGAATTCCGCGCCGTCAATCTCAAATCCAACGGTGTGGGGGATGCGCTTGGTGAATATCCTCTTTGCTACCCACGTCCCGTCTGCCTTCCGCTCGGGGAAATAGACCATGGCTTCCTTGGTGCGACGGAGGTAGAACGGGGCCCGCCGGCGCTCCATCGCCTCCTGGATGGACCGGACGTCAGCATACGCATCACGATCGAGCAACTGCAGGAAGAGACAGAAATTGACAGGGTCGCCCTTGTGCGGTGTAGCGGTGAGGAGCACCAAATGATCTGAAGTGTCCCGCAGCAGCTCGCCAAGCTTGTAGCGGAGGCTCTTATGCGATTCGTCGGAGGCCGACATGCGGTGGGCCTCATCGACAATCACAATGTCCCAGTGCACCTGTCTTAGGCCAGGGAGAATGTCAGATCGCTTGGCAAGGTCCAGCGAAGCAATGATCTTCTTCTGCTCCAGCCATTGGTTGACGCCGAACTGCTCGCGTATGTCGGCGCCTTTCAGGACAAGAAACTTTTCTTCGAACTTTTCCTTGAGCTCGCGCTGCCACTGAAAACTTAGGTTGGCCGGGCACACGATGAGGATCCGCTCCGCAAGCCCTCTCAATTGCAGCTCGCGGATTAGCAAGCCGGCCATGATGGTCTTGCCCGCGCCCGCATCATCTGCCAGCAAGAAGCGAACTCGCGGCAGCTTCAAAAGGTAATCGTAGACCGCCTCCAACTGATGGGGCAAGGGATCGACTCGGCATACAGACAGTCCAAAAAAGGGGTCAAACTCCCATGCAAGACCGAGAGAGATCGCCTGCAGTCCCAGGCGGAGGAGACGCCCATCCCCGTGGTAAACGGGGTGTGAGTCGACGATGCGCAGGCCCTGCAAGTCGCTGGCAGTGAGGGTTACCTTGCGGAAGCGTTCGGTTTGCACCCCTACCAGACCCAGAACCCACGAGGTCTCGGTGAGCTGCTGCACGCTCTCGACGCGCATGGGTTCCGCAAAGAATGTCCCCGTGATGACTTGTCCTTGACGCGGTAGGTAATTCATCGCCTACCCCCGCGGCCCTAGGTGACGCTCATGCCACACATGGAGGGCCGCCCCTGTCTTCGTCCTTGAGCCCGGAACCGATCGCTCCGTGCTCCACCCGCATTGCGCCATTGCGAATCCCGCTTCGTCCAAGAAGACCCCCCGTCCTGTGGGACGTTCATCTCACTAGGCGCTCCTGGAGGCCGTCCGAGTCGTTCTCATCAGCGTTCACCGCACTCATCGCTGCGCAGCCGAACGCTTTATTGCGCGCAAGCGCTCTCGCTCTCCAGCCGCACTCAGCGAAGACACGCATGCGCGCTCTTACGCGGAAGCTCTTCGAAATATACCACACAACCGGCAAAAAGTCAATCTCTTTCACGGTCACTTTTCCCAATGCCCCAAGGGCCCAAGACGCCAAAGCCGCCCCAAAAAGTGGGGCGGCTTGCCATTACCGATAAGCGTTTCTTGAGCTTACACGTCACTGGTCATAATAAACATCGGCTGCCGCATAAAGCTCTCGTACTTGGGGCGCAGGCGCTCGGTGTTGTAGTACTTCTCCACATCCACCACCTTCTTGCGGCCTGTGAACACCACATCCAGCGGCACATTGTCGTACACGCCGTTGCGCAGGCTCACAAGGCGGCCGAAAGACTTGCTCAACACAAGGTCCAGGGCGAGGTTGCCGAAGGCCATGGGGACCACCGAGTCGATGGCGTCCGGGTCGCCGCAGCGTACCAGGTATCCAAGGCGTTGGTTCACCACATTGATGCGCTGACCGTTATTATACTTGGGCGAAAGCTCCTTGAGGCGCGCCGCAACCTTATCGCCCACGCCGCCGAGCTTCTTGTGCCCGAATTGGTCGGCCTCCTCGCTCTCAAAACACATTTCCTTGTCGTCGGTCATCACAGCACCTTCGGAGACCAGGACCACCGCGTAGTTGCTCGGGTGATGCTTCCGGTCGGCCACCAGCAGCTCCGTCAAGCGCTCGATGTCGAAGGGGTATTCCGGAATCACGCAGCGGTCGGCAGCACCTGCCATAGTGGGGAGCATGGCGGTAAAGCCCGCGTAGCGGCCAAAGACCTCGATGACCAGGAAGCGCTCGTGCGAACCGGCTGTGGTGCGCAGCTTGTGGGTGAGCTCGATGGTGCGCGTCACGCACGTGCTAAAGCCGATGCAGTAGTCGGTGCCCGGCACGTCGTTGTCCATGGTCTTGGGGATGGCTACCACCTTGACCCCTTCCTTGTGCAGGCGGTACGCATAGCTCAGGGTGTCGTCGCCACCGATGGGGATCAGGCAGTCGATGCCCAGAAACTCCAGGTTCTTGAGCACTTCTTCTGTTACGTCGTTGATCTCATCCTGGTACTTGTCTCGCAAGTGCGCAGGTACATTGCTCTTGGGCAGGTGACTGGGGCGCGTGCGGGAGGTGTGCAAGAAGGTGCCGCCGGTGCGCCCGGCGCGGTCCACAATTTCCTCGGTCAGCACCTGGTAGCTGTGGCCGTTGTCGGCGTCTTTATCGCGCACCATGTCCACCAATCCGGCCCAGCCGCGCCGGATGCCGATGACCCGATACCCCTCGCGCAGAGCTCGAAACGTCACCGCACGAATGGCGGGGTTGAGTCCGGGCACGTCTCCACCTCCAGTCAAAATACCGATAGTTCCTCTGGTTTTGCTCATGGCTTTCGATCTCCCTCACGCTAGTCTCTGTGTTCTGCAACGTGTGGGCGGCGATCAGTGCCGCCTCTCCCTTCCATTGACTTGAATTATATGCAAACATCGGCAGATTTTCAAGAAGAAAATAGCGCGTTCGAGGATCTCAGGCTGTCCTCATCCGTAGGGACAGCCAGGCGTGCTCTTTTGCCGATGGAGTGGCGCGATGGAATTGAGCCGGAGCCTGTTTGCTCTTCGCTGAAGCTCCTTCATTTTTATCTTGACATTTGTAAAATGAATTGTTATAATAAAGCGAGGTCCTTTGCCGCCTCATGGAAGCGGGGTTCCGAAGCCGAGACTCTGGCACGGGGTAAAGGAGTGGGGCGGGCGAGCTTTGGTGCTGTATCTGCGTGGCTCATGAGACTGCGGTGCTAAGCAGATCAGGAGCGGGATGCCCCAGAAGCTAAGTCAGCCTGATGGGTCGAAGCAGCATGACGACCCGGTCAGAAGGTGGGAGTGGTACGCTACAAGCCAATTAGCGTGTCCGCAGGAGCGGAACCTTTGCACGCTGATTGGCTTTTCTACTTTCGGATGGCGGTTCGGAACAGGTGAGGGCGTCGCAGGACAGACGGAGGACGGATGAAGATTCACGAGTACCAGGCCAAGGAGTTGTTGAAGAAGAGCGGGGTGGCCGTGCCGGCTGGTGGCGTGGCCTTTGCCGCGGAGGAGGCGCAGCGCATCGCCGATGAGATCGGCGGCGACAAAGTCGTGGTCAAGGCGCAGATTCACGCAGGAGGGAGGGGAAAAGGAGGGGGGGTACGAGTTGTGCCGCGGACCGAAGCGGGCGCTACCGCGGCGAAGATGCTAGGCATGACACTGGTCACCCATCAGACCGGGCCTGAAGGCAAGGTGGTGCGGAAGGTACTGGTGGAACAGGCACTGGACATTGCGCAGGAGCTCTACGCGGGTATCGTGTTGGATCGGGCGCGCAACGCGCTCGTGTTCATGGCCAGCACTGAAGGCGGGGTGGAAATCGAGAAAGTGGCGGCCGAAAGCCCGGAGAAGATCCTGAAAGAGTACCTCGACCGCAGCGTGGGCATGCAGCCGTTCCAGGCGCGCAAGTTAGCCTTCGGCTTAGGCTTGCACGGGGAGCAGCTGAAGAACGCGGTGCGCTTCTTCACCGCACTAGCCAGTGCCTACATGACCTACGACTGCTCCCTTGCGGAGATCAACCCGCTGGTAGTGACCACCGACGGTCGGGTGCTCGCGCTGGATGCAAAGATTAATCTGGATGACAACGCCCTGTACCGTCATCCCGATTTGCTCGCGCTGCGCGACTTGGATGAAGAAGACCCATTGGAGGTGGAGGCGACCAAATACGACCTCAACTACATCCGCCTGGACGGAACGGTGGGGTGCATGGTCAACGGGGCAGGCCTCGCCATGGCCACGATGGACATCATCAAGCTGGCGGGTGCCGAACCGGCAAACTTCCTGGACGTGGGTGGCGGGGCCTCGGCGGAGACGGTGGAAAACGGCTTCCGCATCCTGCTGTCCGACAAGAAGGTGAAGGCGGTCTTGATCAACATCTTCGGCGGCATCGTACGCTGCGATCGCGTGGCAAGGGGCGTGATCGAGGCAGCGCGCAAGATCGACCTCAGGGTGCCGCTGGTGGTGCGTCTGGAAGGGACCAACGCCAAGGAGGCCGCGGAGTTGCTGGCCACGTCCGGACTCAACTTCGCGGTGGCCACCAGCTTCGCGGAGGCGGCGCAGAAGGTGGTCGAGGTCATGCGGAATTGAAGAGAGCGGCGAGAAGACGCAGAGCAGGGAGGACCAGCATTGAGCATCCTGGTAGATAAGAGCACTCGGGTAGTGGTGCAGGGGATTACTGGAGGCGAGGGCAGTTTTCATGCCCGTCAAATGCTTGAGTACGGCACCAACATCGTGGCAGGCGTAACTCCGGACAAGGGCGGCCAGGTGTGGGAAGGGAAGGTGCCGGTTTTCGACACCGTGCGCGAGGCAGTGGAAAAGGAGGGGGCCAATGCGTCGGTAATCTTTGTTCCGGCTGCCTTTTCGGCCGATGCCATCATGGAGGCAGCCGACGCAGGGCTGGAGCTGGTGGTCTGCATCACGGAGGGGATCCCCACGCTGGACATGCTGAAGGTGTACCAGTTCCTGCAAGGGCGCAAGACGCGCCTGGTGGGTCCCAATTGCCCAGGGGTCATTTCGCCGGGTAAATGCAAACTGGGCATCATGCCCGGGGCCATTCACAGAGAAGGACGTGTGGGTGTTGTGTCGCGCAGCGGTACGCTCACCTACGAGGCGGTTTGGCAGCTGACCAGCCTGGGTATTGGCCAGTCCACCTGTATTGGCATAGGGGGCGATCCCATCATTGGCACCACCTTTGTGGATGCCTTGCGCCTTTTTGAGGAGGATCCAGAGACCGATGCGGTGGTGCTCATCGGTGAGATCGGCGGCACGGCCGAGGAGGAGGCAGCCGCCTTTGTGAAGACAAGCATGAGCAAACCGGTCATCAGCTTCATTGCCGGGCGTACGGCGCCCCCAGGCAGGCGCATGGGACATGCCGGGGCCATCATCGCCGGCGGCAAAGGTACTGCGGCGGAGAAGATGGCGGCACTGCGCGAAGCGGGCGTCACCGTGTGCGAGAGCCCGGCCACCATCGGCAAAACGGTGGCCCAGGTGCTGGGACACTGAGCCTGGTGCAAGGAGGTGGAAGGATGCAGTTCTGGCGCGTGCCCTTAGATGCCGATAAGATGAAAGTCCCGCGCGGGGCAGTCTACATCGTCAAGGAGCGGTGTAAAGGGTGCGGATTCTGTGTGGAATACTGCCCCAAAGATGTGTTGGAGCTGTCCGCTGAGTTCAACTCCAAGGGCTATCACCCGCCGTACGTGAAGAAACCGGGCGAATGCGTCAACTGCGACCTTTGCGAATCCATTTGCCCGGAGTTTGCGATCTTTAGCGTCCTGTTGGAAGAGGGGGCCGAGGAGACTACCACGTAGCCAGGGCGCGCGTGGTGGCCGGAGAAGACAATTGCAGGAGGACAGCGGTGAAGGCCGACCCGAGAGGAGTACTGACCGGCGAGCACTACCTGGACGGCGACCACGCATGTGCAGAGGGGGCATTGGCGGCAGGGTGCCGCTTCTTTGCCGGCTACCCCATCACGCCGTCCACCGAAGTGGCCGAACGCATTGCGGAACGCTTCCCGCACGTGGGCGGCATCTTCATTCAGATGGAAGACGAGCTGGGCTCCATGGCGGCGGTGGTGGGGGCAGCCTGGGGAGGGGCCAAGGCGATGACCGTCACCTCCGGGCCTGGGTTTTCGCTGATGATGGAAAACATCGGCCTGGCCGCCATGATGGAGACGCCCTGTGTGGTGGTGAACGTGCAGCGCGGCGGTCCGTCGACCGGCCTGCCCACCATGGTGGGGCAGGCGGATATGATGCAGGCTCGCTGGGGTTCCCACGGCGACTATGAAATCATCGCCCTCTGCCCCAACTCGCCCCAGGAGGCGTTCGACCTCACCATCCAAGCGTTTAATCTATCCGAGCAATACCGCGTGCCCGTGCTTGTGATGATGGATGAGTGTGTGGGGCACATGACCGAAAAGGTGGTCATTCCGGAGGCCGACGAGATCGAGCTGGTACCCCGTCGCTACACCAAGAAACCTCCGGGCCAGTACTTGCCCTACGAACCCTGTGAGGACCTGGTACCTGAAATCATCAAGGCCGGTGATGGCTACCGCATCCACAGTACCGGCCTCACTCACGATGAGCGCGGCTACCCGGTGATGAGCGCCGAAGCGCAGAACAAGCTGGTGCGGCGCCTGGTGGACAAGATCCGCAAGAACGCCGACAAGATCGTGCGCGTCGAAGAGCATGGCACCGATAAGGCCGACGTAGTTGTGGTTTCCTACGGCATTACCAATCGAGTGGTGCAGGCTGCCTTAGCGGAGGCGCGCAAGGAGGGGATCAGGGTCGGCGACCTGAAGCTGGTCACGGTGTGGCCATTTCCGGAACGGCGCATCGCCCAGCTTGCCGAAAAAGTGAAGGCCTTTGTGGTGCCGGAGATCAACTTTGGGCAGATAATCCTGGAAGTGGAGCGCTGCGCGCATGGCAAAGTGCCGTGTTACCAGGTTCCGCACGGCGGTGGCGGAGTGCATGAACCTTCGGAGATTCTCAAGGTGATAGAGGAGGCGGCCCGATGACGCAAGGAGCGGTTGTACACGAACCCGAGCTGCGCCACGAACACCCCTTGGAACCATTCCTGCGCATGGATCGCATCCCGCACATCTGGTGTCCTACGTGCGGCATAGGCACCTCGGTGGCGTGCTTCCTCAACGCCCTAAAGGAATCTGGTCTGCCTCTGGACAAAGTGGCGGTCGTGTCAGGGATTGGCTGTAGCGGCAGGGTGGCAGGTTATGTCAAGCTGGACTCATTTCACACCACGCACGGGAGAGCAATTGCATTTGCCACCGGGCTGAAGCTGGCCAATCCGGAGCTCAAGGTGGTCGTGTTCAGCGGCGATGGAGACCTGATTGCCATTGGCGGTAACCATTTCATCCACGCGGCACGGCGAAACATGGACATCACCGTGATCTGCGTGAACAACTTTATTTACGCCATGACCGGTGGGCAAGTAGGTCCGACCACGCCGGTGATGGCCAACTGCTCAACCTCGCCCTATGGGAACTTTGAGCGGCCCTTCAACATTCCTCTGCTGGCTGCCTCGTGCGGGGCGGTCTATGTGGCGCGGTGGACAGCCCTCCATATCCGCCGCCTCACCAGGGCGATGACCGAGGCCCTGCTCAAGCCCGGTTTCTCGGTGGTGGAGGTAATTGCTCCATGCTCCACCCTCTACGCGCGGCGCAACCGGCTGGGGACCGGCTTGGACTTGATGAAGTTCTACCACGACAATTGCGAAATCAGGCACGGGGCAGATCCGAAGGACCTGGACATCGGTTTTCAGCAAAAGATCATCGTGGGCAAGTTTGTGGACACCACGCGTCCCACGTTTCTTGAGGCGTACAACGAGCACATGAAGAAGGTGCTGGGAGAGGCCTTCGTGCCCTACCAGGGGGCGTTTTCGGCGACGGCTCAGAGTGACGAGTCCAAAGCGGCCTGAGGCCGCCTCACGACCTAAGGAGTCACGCGCCATGCGCACGGAGATCAGAGTATCAGGCTACGGTGGGCAGGGAGTCATCCTGGCCGGCTACATCATCGGGAAGGCCACCGCGATTTTTGAGAAGAAGCATGCCACGCTCACGCAGAGTTTTGGCCCTGAGGCACGTGGCAGTGCCTGCAGCGCCCAGGTTATCTGTTCGGACGAGCCCATCCATTACCCCTACATTCGCACGCCCAACATTCTCATCGCCATGTCGCAAGAGGCCTATACCAAGTTCGAGCCGGAATTGGACCCCAATGGGCTGCTCCTCATCGAGGAGGACTTGGTCAAGGCCAAGCCGCCCCGGGACAACATCCGCATGTACGCCGTGCCGGCCACCCGCTTGGCAGAGCAGCTGGGCAGGAGGATTGTGCTTAACATCGTCATGCTGGGCTTTTTCACCGCCGTGACCAACACCGTGAGCAAGGAGGCGATGGAGAAGGCGGTGCTCAGTTCCATTCCCAAGGGCACCGAGGAGATCAATCGCAAGGCGTTTGAGACTGGTTACGAGTACGGGATGAAGCTATTGGCGAGCAGGGGGGAGCAGAGGGCGGCATCTGGTGCCGGGTCACCACGGAAGCGCAAGGCCGCGGCAAAGGAGTAGCCTGATGCCTACTATCGCGTTTGGATTCCGCGACAAGCTCAACGCCGTGCTGGGCGGCGAGATGCACAGTTACTGTTTCCAATGTGGCGCGTGCGTGGGGGACTGCCCGGCGGCGCGCTACTCGCCGCGCTTCAACCCGCGCATGATCATGCTCAAGAGCATCATGGGGTTGGAGGAGGAGCTGCTCGGCGAGGACTCGGTCATCTGGCTCTGCACCAACTGTTACAACTGCTACGAGCGCTGCCCCCAGGACGTGCGCCCGGTAGAGGTAATCATCGCGCTGAAAAACCTCGCGCGCGCGAAGGAGCATGCCCCCCAGAAGGTGGCCTCAATGGTCAACAGTGTGAAGGAGCAGGGTCTGACGGCCAGCGTGACCAGCGCCACCGAACGCATGCGTGCTGAGCTGGGGCTGCCCCCTCTGCCTCGTGTGCCGGTGGAGGAACTCAGGGAGCTCATGTAGGCGCCAATGCCTGCGTTGCGCTACATCCCTTTTTTCGGGTGCATGATTGGGGTCAAGTACCCCCAGTTTGAGGCGGCGGTGCGCAAAACCGTGCCGGCGCTGGGCATCGAACTGGTGGACGTGCAGGGGTTTACTTGCTGCCCGGACCCCATCTACTTCAAGGCCTCGGACAAGATGGCGTGGCTGAGCATCGCCGCGCGTAACCTCACGCTGGCCGAGGAGGCGGGCCTGCCCATCGTGACCATGTGCAGCGGGTGCACGGCGACCCTGTCGGAGGTCAATCATCTGCTCACGCACGATGGAGCCTTGCGCGAAAAGGTCAACGAGCGGCTGCGGCGTATCGGGCGGGAGTTCAAGGGGACCACGTCGGTGCGCCACATCGTGACCGTGTTGCGCGACGATGTGGGCCTTGACCGCGTGGCGGCCAGCGTCACGCGCCCGCTTTCCGGGGTGCGAGTGGCCATTCACTACGGGTGCCACCTGCTCAAGCCCAGCAAGATCATGCGGGTGGATGACCCAGACAGGCCACAGATACTCGAGAGCTTAGTGCGTGCCACCGGTGCCGAGCCGGTGGATCACGAAGAGCGCTTGCTTTGCTGCGGAAAGGCGTGCGAGGACGAGGAAATTCCGGCGCAGATGACACGCGACGTGCTCGCCTCCGTCAAGGCGCTGGGCGTGGACTGCATGGGGCTGATCTGCCCCACCTGTTTCGACGAGTATGACCTTGGTCAGTTCAAACTCGCGCGCAAGTTCGGCACTCTTTTCGAGCTGCCGGTGGTGTACTACTTCCAACTCCTTGGACTGGCGCAGGGAAAAAGTGCCCAGGAGATGGGTTTCCATCGTCACAAGGTCAAGGTGGAGCCGCTTCTGGTAAAGATTGCAGCACAGTGAGGGGAGATGGAGAAGGGCGTTCTGGTCATAGGCGGCGGGATTGCCGGGATTCAAGCGGCGTTGGACCTGGCAAATGCGCGGGTCCGCGTCTACCTGGTGGAGAGGGCGCCCAGTCTGGGTGGGCACATGGCCCAACTGGACAAGACCTTTCCCACCATGGACTGCTCCATCTGAATCCTGGGCCCGAAGATGATGGATGCCGGTCGGCATCCGAACATAACGCTGTACACCAATGCCGAGGTGGTGGCCCTGCGCGGAAGCGCTGGCGACTTTACCGCCACCGTGCGCTGTTACCCGCGGTACGTGGACCAGTCGCGATGCACCGGCTGCGGCAAGTGCAGTGAGGTCTGTCCGGTGGTGGTGCCCAATGAGTTCGACGTGGGTTTAGGGGCGCGCAAGGCCATCTACTCGCCTTTTGCCCAGGCTGTGCCCAGCGCCTACATCATCGACCGGGAAAACTGCCTGAACGATCGCCTCATCGTCTGTGAGCGATGCCGCCGCGCCTGTGAGCGACAGGCCATCGACTATGACATGCAGGTGCAGGATGTGGAGGTGCCAGTGGGCGCGGTGATTGTGGCCACAGGTTTTGAGGTGTTTGACCCGTACGCGATGAAGACCTATGGCTACAGCGTCTCGCCCGAAGTGATGACTGGCATCGAATTTGAGCGCATGCTCAACGCTTCCGGCCCCACGCGCGGGCGTATCATCCGCCCCTCGGACCGCAAGCCACCCAAACGGCTCGCCTTTGTGCAGTGCGTCGGCGTGCGCGGAGAAAGGGATTGCCAGTACTGCTCCCGGTTCTGTTGCATGAACTCGGTGAAAAACGCTATGCTGGCCAAAGAGCACGAACCAGGGATCGAGCAGGTGACCATCTTCTATTCGGACATTCGCGCCTTCGGCAAGGGGTACGAGAGCTTCTTCAACCGCTCCAAGGAGCACGACTACATCAGGTACTTCCGCGGCAAGCCGTCGAAGATTGTGCGCGATGCCCAGACCGGCGAGCTCCACATCTTTGTGGAGGACACCTTTGCAGGCAAACCGGACAAGGTAGTGGCCGACATGGTGGTCCTGGCATCAGCGGCGGTGCCGGCGGAGGGTACTGCGCGTCTGGCCGAGACGCTGGGGATAGAGTTGGACGAAAGCGGCTTTTTCAAGGTGGTCGAGGAGAACGGTGAGCCGCTATCCACTACAAGGGAGGGGATCTTCCTCTGTGGGTGCGCCCGCGGGCCGGAGGACATCCCGGACTCAGTGGCCCAGGGCAGTGGCGCAGCAGCTGCAGCCCAACGCTACGTGGCAGCGTGCCGCGTGGAGGAGGTCAAGCAGGAGATCCCGCCGCTGAACACTGATGGGCCGCCGCGTGTCGGTGTGTTTCTCTGTCACTGCGGGGTGAACATCGCAGGCGTGGTGGATGTGCGTAGTGTGGCCGACTATGTGCGAGAATTGCCGGGCGTGGTCCACGTGGAGGATAACCTCTTCCTCTGCTCTGACGCCGGACAGAAGCTGATTCAGGAGCGGGTGGTAGAAAAGGGGCTCACCCGGGTGGTGGTGGCAGCCTGCACACCGCGTACGCACGAGCCCATCTTTCAGGAGTCGTTGCGGCTGATCGGGTTCAATCCTTACCTCTTCGAGATGGTCAACGTGCGTGACCAGTGCAGTTGGGTGCACAGCCAGGAGCCGGAGCGGGCCACGTTGCGCGCCCGCGATCAGATTCGCATGGGCGTGGCGCGTGCCCATCGCTTGGAGCCGCTAGAGAAGCGACAGATCTCCATCGAGCGGGCTGTGGTGGTGATTGGCGGCGGCATCGCCGGCATTGAGGCGGCGCTGCGCCTTGACGCGCAGGGCTTTCCCGTCTACCTCGTGGAGAAAGAAGACGAGCTGGGCGGGCGCCTTCGCGAGCTGGCCTTCTTGGCTCCTCATGAGCTGCCGGCTCGAACCCTGCTCGAGCGCAAGCTTGCTCAGCTTCAGGCCAGTGATGTGCACGTGATGACCAGCGTCCAGGTCACCCAGGTGACGGGCTTTGTGGGGAACTTTGAGGTGACCACCACGCGCGGCCTCCTGCGAGCCGGCGCGCTCATTCTGGCCATTGGCGCTCAGCCCTATCAACCGGCGGAAGAGTTCGCCTACGGACAGACTCACGCGGTGATGACTAACTACGAGCTGGAGCATGCGCTTGCCGGAGGTGATGCGGATCTCTTCGTAGGGGGGAGGCGGGTAGAGCGGGTCGCGTTCATCCAGTGCGTGGGCTCGCGGAATCCGGACAAGAACCCGAACTGCTCGCGCATTTGCTGTGGGACCACCGTGCGGCAGGCACGGCAGTTGCGCCGGATGGGTGCAGAGGTAGTGGTGTTCTACCGCGACATGCGCACCGCCAGCCACGGCGGCGAGGAGGCCTATCGCCAAGCCCGTGGCGAAGGGGTGATCTTTGTGCGCGTGCCGGATGGGCGGCCACCGGAAGTGGTCCCTCTGGCGCAGGGGTGCCACGTGCGCGCTTTCGATGCCATGTTGCGTGACACGGTGGAGACTGATGTGGACCTGGTGGTGCTGGCGGCAGGACTGGTCCCTCGCGAGCCCGATACCTCGAAGTTCCGCGAAATGCTCAAGGTGCCGTGTGGCCCGGATGGCTTTGTGCTGGAACGCCACCCCAAGCTTGGGCCGGTGGAGACCACCAGTGAGGGCATCTTTGTCGCGGGGTGCGTGCAGGGGCCAAAGGGTGTGGGTGATGCGCTGTCCCAAGCGGCTGCGGCCGCAGCCAAGGCCAGCATCCTGATGAGCCGCGACCAGGTCTCCCTGGATGCCACCACCTGTACAGTGCTGGAAGAGCGCTGCCGCGCGTGCGGCACCTGTGTGTCCATCTGCCAGTTCCACGCGCCGGAGCTCTATGTGCTCCCCTCTGGCGCGCGGGTGGCGCGCATCAACGAGGCGCTGTGTAAAGGGTGCGGCACCTGCGCCTCCTGGTGCCCAAGCGATGCCATCAAGGCACGGCACTTTACTGACGCGCAGATTGAGGCCATGCTGGAGGCCATGCTGCTGGAAGAGGTGGCGTGATGAGCGAGCCGCAGCAATTCCAACCGAAGATCGTTGCCTTCGCGTGCAACTGGTGCAGCTACGCAGGGGCCGACAACGCCGGTGTCAATCGCATCCAGTATTCGCCCCAATTTCGCATCATCAAAACCATGTGCTCGGGGCGCGTGAGCCCGGCTCACATCCTGAAGGCGTTCGAACTGGGCGCCGATGGCGTCCTGGTGTCGGGGTGCCACTTCGGCGATTGCCACTACCTCTTCGGCAACTACCGGGCCGTGGAGCAGTTTGAGAAGGCGAAAAGGCTTGTTCGCCTGCTCGGTTTGGAGGAGGAGCGGCTGCGCCTGGAGTGGGTGTCGGCTGCCGAGGGTGTGCGCTGGGCCAAGCTCATCAACGAATTCGTCGACCAGATTACGCGCCTTGGGCCAAGCCCGCTGTCGCGCAATGGGAGAAAGTAGATGGAGCTGGACAGCGTAGCCAAGGGGACAAACGTTCTGGACTGCCTCGAGTGCGGCAAGTGCACCAGCAACTGCCCAGTTTCGCGCTTTGACCGAACTTTTTCCCCGCGTTCTACGATCAGCACCTTCTTGGAGGCCTCGGCCGAGGATCTGATGCGCGATGATCGACTGTGGCGCTGCCTCACCTGTGGCATGTGCAGCGTGCGCTGTCCGGTGGACGTCCGGTACAGCGAGTTCACGCGCCGGCTCCGCATACTCGCCACGCGGGACGGTAGAGAGCCCACCTGCTCCCACGGGGGCGCCCTGCAGTCTTTGATGAAGATCATGACTGCCCCGGCCCTGCAGCAAAACCGCATGGAGTGGGTGAGAGGCGACCTCAAAGTGGCGGAGCGGGGCGAGGTGCTCTACTTCGTAGGCTGTCTACCCTATTTCGACGCCTTCTTCAGTAACCTTGGCATCGATACCCTCGGCATCGCCCGCAGCGCGGTGAAGCTCCTCAACAAAATGAACATAACCCCCGTGCTGCTGAAGAACGAGCGTTGCTGCGGCCACGATCTGTACTGGACCGGCAGCGTGGAGCACGTCAAGCAGCTCGCAACCCACAACGTGCAGGCGATCCGCGAAGCCGGAGCGAAGATGGTAGTCTTTACCTGCGCAGAATGCTATCGCACCTTCAAGCTCGACTACCCGGTGCTTGTGGGCCCACTGGGCTTTGAGGTGGCGCACTTGTCCGAGTACTTGGCGCCCCAGCTCGATGCCCTTGGACAACTGCAGGTCCCTGCAAAGCGGGTGGTCACCTACCAGGATCCCTGTCGTCTGGGCCGTCATCTGGGCGTCTACGATGCGCCACGGGTAGTGCTCCGCGCCTTGCAGGGCTTGGAGCTGCGGGAAATGACCAAACACGGCGAAACGGCCGTCTGCTGCGGCACCAGCGCGTGGATGAGCTGCGACCGTCATTCCAAGGCTATCCAGACGGCGCGGCTGACCAGCGCCCGTTCCGTCGGCGCAGACCTCATGGTGACCAGTTGCCCCAAGTGCTACATCCACTTTACCTGCGCCATGAAGAGCCAGGACTTTCCGGAGGAGGCAAAGATCGAAGTGCGGGACTTGAGCACAGTAGTGGCTGAGGGAGTGTAAAGGTGAGGCGTTCTTCGCCTCATGATGGGCGCAGGCTCGCTGTCGAGGTAGCAGGAACCTTGGCCGGTCGACGCCGCGCAGTGATGCTTCTCACCAACAGAATGGAGGTACACCATGAGGAAGGGCAGGAGTGTCAAGATTCTCTGTGCGATGCTGCTGATTGCGGTGTGCTCCGTAGGTGTAACCAATGCGCGTGAGCACAAGGGTACGGGGCAAGGATGCTTCTACATTGGCGCGAGCACCGTGGATGTGGAAAAGCTCAACACGCGCTTGAGGGCTTTTGGCTATCCAGAACTCTCCGACCGGGTCATGAGCATGGGCGGGGGTGGCCATGCGTTCATTAACCGCTTGGTCATCGGGGGGCAGGGGCACGCATTGATCAGCAAGTCCTATGACGTCATCGTGCGTAACGTGCCGTACAAGACCGAGTTGACTGCCGGCATCGGCTTCTTCAATGTGGGCTACCTTCTCACCCCTCAGAGCAGTCTGAAGGTCTACCCCATGTTCGGCATAGGTGGTGGAGGCATCGAACTGTCAATCACCGAGAAGCAGCCGCCCGCTTTCGAGCAGATTCTCCAACAGCCCAATAGAAGCACACATCTCTCGAAAGCAGTGCTCTTGGTCAATGTGGCCCTTGGGGTTGACTACTTCATAGTCACGCAGCGGGATGAAGAGGGCGTAGGAGGACTTGTGCTGGGGTTGGAGCTTGGCTATAACCTCTGTCCGGTGACCTCTGGCTGGTCGGCAGAGGAGATCGAGATTACCGGCGGCCCGGACGTGGGGATCACTGGACCGTACGTTCGGTTCAAGATAGGAGGTGGGGGCAAAAGGAAGTGACCACGGTGGGATGGCCGGGGGGCCATCCCAACTATGATGCGGGAGTACTGCGATGGGAGAAGCCCTTCCGCGCATCGGCGTGTTTGTGTGCGACTGCGGCCTGAACATTGCCGGATCTGTGGATACGGCCGCGGTGGCAGAGTACGCCAAGACGTTGCCGGGCGTGGTGGCCGTCATCCGCAACACCTACACCTGCGCCGACCCCGGGCAGAATGAGATCAAGCGTGCCATTGCCGAGCACAAGTTGGAGCGGGTGGTGGTCGCCTCCTGCACGCCCAAGATTCACGAGCCAACCTTCCGCACCTGCGTCGAGGAGGCTGGGCTGAACAAGTACCTCTTCGAGATGGCCAACATCCGGGAGCACTGCAGCTGGGTGCATCAGTACGATCGCCAGGCGGCTACGGAGAAGGCCAAAGACCTGGTGCGGAGCGCCGTGTATCGGGCACGTTTCTTGGAGCCGCAGCGGGAACCGGTCTACCCGGTGACCAAGGCTGCACTGGTGATCGGCGGCGGTGTGGCCGGCATTCAGGCGGCCCTTGACCTGGCCGACGGCGGGCACCAGGTCTATTTGGTGGAGAAAGAGCCGTCCATCGGTGGCATCATGGCTGCCTTGGACAAGATCTACCCCACCATGGACTGCGCCATATGAATCCTCGGCCCGAAGATGATGGATGTCGGTCGACATCCCAAAATCGAGCTGTTTACCTTTAGCGAGGTCGAGGAAGTCAGCGGCTTCGTCGGCAACTTCAGGGTCAAGATCCGCAAGAAGGCGCGCTACGTGCGGGCGGACGAGTGCAACGCCTGCGGCGAGTGCGCCAAGGTCTGCCCGGTGGTGGTGCCAGACGAATACCAGCAGGGGTTTTCTTCCCGCAAGGCCATCTACATGCCTTTTGCCCAGGCGGTGCCCTCGGCCTACATCCTGGACATGAGTCATTGCCTCGGCACCAATCCCATCGCCTGCGGCAAGTGCTCCAAGGCCTGCGCCAAAAAGTGCATCGACTATGACATGCAGGATGAGATCGTGGAGCGGGAGGTGGGAGCAATCATCGTGGCCACGGGTCTTGAGGTGTACGACCCGCGGCCGCTGGATGAGTTTGGCTACACCCGCTTTGAAAATGTGATCACCAGCATGGAGTTCGAGCGCCTCATTTGCGCCGGAGGCCCTACCGCAGGTCACTTCATCCGTCCCACGGATCGTCGTCTCCCGAAGACGGTGGGCTTCATCCAGTGCGTGGGCTCGCGGGCCACTAAACGCGGCAACCGCTACTGCAGCAACATCTGCTGCATGAACACAGTTAAAGACACCCTCTTGCTTAAAGACCACTACCCCGACGTGCAGTGCAAGGTCTTTTACATGGACATGCGTGCGTTCGGCAAGGGCTTCGAGGAGATGTATCGGCGGAGCAAAGAGGAGGGCGTGCAATACATCCGCGGCATCCCCGGCGATATCTATGAAGATCCGGTCACCAAGAACTTGCTGCTGCTAGTGGAAAACACCATGACCGGCAAGGTGGAGGAACACGAGCTGGAGATGGTGGTGCTGGCGGTAGGGCTGCAGGCGCGCCCGGAGCAAAAAGAGCTGCAGAAGCTACTCACTCTTTCCAACACCGCCGATGGCTTCCTGCTCGAGTCCCACCCCAAGCTCAAGCCGGTGGATGCGCCCACGCAGGGGGTCTTCTTTGCCGGTTGCGTGGAGGCCCCCAAGGATATCAAGGACAGCGTCACCCAGGCCGGTGCAGCCGCTGCCAGAGCGGGCATCCTCTTGAATGCCGGCCAGGTGACCATCGAGGCCATCACCTCGATGCTTGACCCCTCGCGGTGCAGCTTCTGTGGCCTGTGCAGCAGGGTCTGCCCCTACCACGCCATCATCCCACCTGACCGCAAGAAGGGCCAATATCCCGTATTCATCGAGGCGGCGTGTGCCGGGTGTGGCGCATGCGCGGCGGAGTGCCCGGAGGATGCCATCTCCATGCGCCACTTCCGCGATGAGCAGATTCTGGCGCAGATTGAGGCCATCCTGGCGGAGAAGCCGGAGCAGAAGATTCTGGCATTCGCCTGCAACTGGTGTTCGTACGCGGGCGGCGACAATGCGGGCACGGCTCGGCTGCAGTATCCGCCGAGCGTGCGACTGATTCGCACCATGTGCAGCGGCCGGGTGGACGAAAAGTTTGTCTGGTACGGATTCAAACTCGGCGCGCCCATCGTGTTGGTCTCCGGATGCCACTTTGCTGACTGCCACTACATCAACGCCGTGCAGTGGACGCAGCGGCGGGTGGAGCGACTCTGGGACAAGCTGGAAAAGAAGGGCATCCGCCCGGAGCGACTCCAGCTGGAGTGGATCAGCGCGGCCGAGGGACAAAAGTTCGCCCGCGTGATGCGCGAATTGGAAGAGCTGCGCCAAAAGGTGACTGCAGAGGAAATCCGCCAAACCATGGAGATCCTCAAGGACTATGAGCCGCTGAAGCGGGAGACTGCAGTGGCCGCCGCCTCAACATGACCACAAGGAGGTGAACGCCCCAGCTATGGCGGAAGCCAAATTCAAGTGTCTGCGCTGCGGACATGAATTTACGGCTCCCTATGACCCGAAAGTGACCGAGGAACGCGCCTGTCCCAAGTGCCATAGTAACAGCGTGCGCCGGATCAAGGAGGAGAGCAAGTAGAGCCTCGGCAGACCCTGGTTCTCCAGAGGGGTGCCGCCTGGGGCGGGGCTGGTGAGGACAAGACAGACCTACCGCTTTGCCCCGGCGCGGCGGAAACGCACCTGCGTCGCTTGCGTGCCGAGTGAGTTGCCATGGAAACGGTCCTTCTTCGCCTGAGAGAAAGAGTCGCCCGGCTGGGCAACCATAACCAGAAGTACCTCCGCATGATCGACCTCCACCTGGACTCTCTGGTGGAGCGCTTGGAGGCTTCTGGCACCATCGACCAGGTGCACCTATGGACCACCGGCCGCGATTTGCGGGCCGAGATGGACGTGGTTTGTGCCCAGGGAGAGAGTGAGAAAGAAAGGCTCGAGTTCCTAGGCACCTACTTTGCCCTTCAATTCCTGCACCTCAACCTGCGCGCGCTCGATGTGCTCATGCTCGACCTCTCCGCCACCAACGAACCGCTCCAGGTCTATCAAAAGTTCATGCTCGATGTGGGTGCCAGGTTGCGCGCGCTGATTGCTACCTACATGGAGAAGCTCCTCGACCTGTTCTTGCCCGCGGACCAGCGCCCAGAGTTTGTTATCTGTGGTGTGGGGACCCGCACTGACCAGGACGACCTGGATATTGGCGTGATTGATGACGGCTCTTCCAAGCGCGAGTACCTCAATCGGGCGGTGAGCAAGCTTAGCGGCGAAATGTTTAAGCGGGCCGTCTGCCTGCATATGCATATCTCCGAGCATGTGGGCCAGAGCGGGTTCTCTGCTTCGATCCCCGAATACTGCGCCCTTCTTGACTCCGAAATCCGTGACTTTGTCATTATCAGCGAGATGCTCAATGCCGCGCCGATCATCGGCAGCCGCAGGCTGTTCCGCCAGTTCCAGCGCCAGGTCACGGGCCGTTACTATTACCACCGCCGCGGCGATAATCGTTACCACGAGGGGTATCTGCGCGGCATCCTGGGCGAGGTTCGCTCCCTGCAGATCCGGCGCCTCAAGCCCAATCGGATCAATTTGAAAAACGATGCGTTGCGCATGATCAAGGGGGCACTGTTCGCCGGCAAGACCATCTTTCGCATCGACAAGGTCAACTGCTGGGCGATCCTGTACGAACTTTGGAAGCGCGATGCACCCCGCGCGGCCATGTATGCAGCGCTGGAGGAGTCGCTCACCTTCTTGGAAATATTCCGCTACCTCTACCAGCTCTTCGTCGTGCAGGAGGAGGAGATCTACCTCGAGACCGAGCAGGCGAAGACGGTGCTGGCCGATGTAGCGCGAGCCATGGGATACGAGGGCACCGGGGTGGTCTCCGCGGAGCAGCATTTGCTCGTGGACTACTACCGTTACGTGGCCCAGGCCAAGCGGGCTATCGATGAGCTCGTACCGCATGTGACCCAGCACTTGCGTTCGGTGACTGTGTTTGCCGGCTTGCGCGAGGAGGCGCTGGCGCCCTGCCGAGAGCGGCCCGCCGGAAACCTTGCGGTCCGGTTTGTCCAACACCTGGAATTTTTCAACGGGACCAAGTTCTGGGACGATGTGCTGGAGGCGGTGGAAGATAACCAAGCTGAATTGCTCGTTGCCCTGATCAAGGACCTTTGTGCAGTAGAGGAACCGCAGGGGCGTGAGCTGGTGAGGCGTTTTGCCGCGTGGGGGGCCAATGCGTTCATCGCCGCGCTCTCCTTTCTGGTCATGCTGGACCGCCATCGGCACCATTTCCCCAGCCGGTGCGTGTTCGAAGACTTTAATGGCGCGTTCTTGGATGTCTTCGCCGGCAGCCCCGAGGAGATTCGGCGCATGGTCCGGGTCTTTGACCACTACCCGCAGCTGATGAATCGCTACCTAAGCTGTCTGTCAGAAGCCGACCGTGAAGTCTTTGCTAGAAAGATGTGCGGCGAGGCCTGGGATCCGGATGTCGCTCAGGTTCGCGCGCGGCTTCTGGAGCTGTGTGATCTCCACATCCACAGCAGCCAGTACTTCAAACGTTTCTTCCTGCGGGTGATGGAGCGGCACCCGGCGGCGATTCACCTCATAGACCAGCCCGCGCAGCTGCAACAGCTGGCCGAAGGGCTGTACGGCGATGTGGACCGCTACGGTGCCTTCACGGCGAAGAAGGAAAGATTGGGCGATTTCTTCGACGTCGAGTTCTTCCGTCTCGGCCTCCTCTGCTTAGCGGGGGCTCCAATCCGCGCCGTCAATGCCCAGTTTACCGAGTCATCCGACCGCTACCTGCGCACGCTGTTCGACCTCTGCAAGGCGGAGGTGGACGAGCAGCTGGGCTCGGGTGTGGTGACCAAGGACCTCCTGGCCCTGTTTGTCTCCGGCGGGCACGCGCGCGAGCAAGCTTTTGTGGACGACTATGACCTCTTCTTCCTCCTGGACGCCGACGACCCGAAGCTCCGCGCCTATGGGGACAAGATCGCCAGCCGGATGAACCAGCAACTCATCCGCAGAGGTATCCTGCCCCACTACCGTTTTGCTGACCTGTTCGGGCATTATGTGACAACGATGAACGAGTTGGATTCCTACTTGGCCCAGGACGACGGTGCGGTGGTGGTGGACAAATCGCAAGTCCTTGGCTCACGCATGGTGGTGGGAAGCACCAAGTTGCAGCAGGCCTTTGTGCGACGCATCATCGAACCCCATGTGTACGATCGGGTGCACACCTATTTGGCACAGATGCAGAGGGAGATTCACAGCCGGCATCGTGAGGCGCGCAAGCTGCCGGGGGCCCCGCGCAATATCAAGGAGGGCCTGGGTGGGATGCGCGACATCGAGATGACCCTCCTCATGTGCAAGGCCAAGTACCGCATCGAGCAACCGGTGACCTTCAAGCTTCTGGAGGCGCTCTTGGAGGTGGCTCCGGAGTGGCGGAAGGAGCTTGTTGCTTTGCGCGAGGCCATCGACTTCTATGAGCAGCTCCGCAGCCTGTACCGGCTCACCGCCTCCAGCGCAGACGAGATTGACCCGCGTTTCCTGAACAGGGCCGCGGTCATCATGGGCTACGGCGACGGAGAAACGGACGCGGCCGATAGGTTGATGGCGGCATTTGCGTCGTGCGCTCAAAAGACCCGCCGCGTTTTGGCCAGGTTGGAGCGCTTCCTGGTACCGACCCCCGTGCATGCCTCTTGAGCCAGACGTTCCCTGGCACATGCTCGGTTTGGTCTTCGACCAGCCTTAAAAGGGGCCTCTGTGCTGCCAGTTGCCTCCCACTAGGAGAAACGCCGCGAGAAAAGCTCGCCTGTTTTGCCTAGGCATAGCAGGGTAGGCAGACACCTCGGTCGGCCACCTCATCCATGGGTGTGGCGTAACCATAGAACAGTGCGTGTAGCTCTGGAGTGACGGTGAGCACCAAAACGCTGGACACGGTGAGGTGGCCGATAGTTGGCAAGGCCAATGAAAACCATATCCCCTGCCTGCTTTCCACCGAGCGCCAAGGGGAGCATGCCGAAGACGGCGGTGGCCGTGGTCATCAAGATCGGCCAGGCATCTCGTGCACAGCCAACGGTGACCGTTTACCGGCAGACAGCCCCCTCGCGGCGTAGTCGGTCAGTGTGGTCTTGCAGAACGAGAGCATTGTGGACCACACTGCCGAAATGTTCAGGAGGGGACGGGCCTACTGCTGCATTTTCTTGGCAAAAAACAGCAGATGATACTCCAGCGCGTTGGTCCAATACGCCCAGGTATGCGCCCCTGGCCGCTCGGTGTAGTCGTGGGGGATCTTCAGCTCGAGCATCCTGCTGTGCAACTGTCGGTTGCTGTCCAGCAGGAAATCCTCTGTGCCGCAGTCTATGAAGATGGCCTTGTTCCGACCCACCAGGCGGGCGCAGAGGAACAAGGCCGAGTTCTCCTCCCACAGGCGCGATGCCTGCTCGTATTCGCCCAATACGTCGGCCAGTCCAGCGCGGCGGGTGCCCGGGGGGAGAGTCATGGCACCGCTCATACACCCTGCACCGGCAAACCTTTCTGGGTGCTTTGCAAGGAGGGTGAAGGCGCCGTGCCCGCCCATACTCAGACCGCAGAGGAACCTGCCCGTCGAATCGGCAATGGTACGGTAGTGGGCATCGATATAGTCGACGACCTCCTTGGCGATGTAGGTCTCATATTGGGAGTCCTTGCGCAGGGGGCTGTCCACGTACCAGCCGGCATAGCCGCCGTCAGGGCAGACGATGATGAAGCCGTACCGGTCGGCCAGGGGGCCAAGGCTGGCCTTTGTCGGCCAGTCGCGATAGGAACCGCTCCATCCGTGCAGCAGGTAGACGACTGGGAAGCGCTCCTGAGTAGTGACATAACGCTCAGGCAGAACGACGACTGCCGGTGAGGTCTTTCCCATGGCGGCGCTTGGTACCGCCACCGTGTCCACCTGCGCCGCGATGCTGGTCAACGGCGCGGCCCACAGCAAGATCGCCAGCATCCCCACGAACAGCCAGGGTAAACTGCGGGAACAGGCCCTTTTCATTCAAACCTCCTTTCGAGAAAAGCCGTCGCTGGCAAAGATAACGACGGGGAGTTAGTTCCTAAACCGCTTCGGTTCGCATTCACCCGCTTGTTTCCTACCACCCGAGTGGTCACTGCCAATCTAACAGGGACTTGCCCGCGTGCGTTCAGGCGAAGCGAGCGCGTGTTTGGGTCTCCCTTGCGCTAGCTCACTTCTTTGCGGCAGGCTCCACGGACCCTTGTCGCCATCCGTGCCACGCCCCCAGCACCCGTTCCGGCGCGAAGGAATTGGCCTCCTCGTCAGTGAGCTGGCGCGCCCAAGGCACGCGGCGCTCGGTTGACGCACCTGGTCCTGTACTTTTCCACTCGGCAAACCGCACGGTGCGCTCGCATTCGGGCTTGTTCCAGTTGTGCCACCCTTCCGGGCGCACCACTTCTGACATGCTCGTGTTCAGGAACACCACTGCAGCATGGGCGCGCCAAGGCCTGCCCAAGTAGGCGCGTACACCTGGTTCGCCAGTGATGGTGCAGTTCCAGAATACGAAGCCGTGCTCCTCGCCCGGGGGAGTCGATGCTGCCGTCACGTACCCGTTGCCGCGACAGTGGATCGCACACCCCACAAAGACTGCCGTGCCGCCGCCGAAAATAAAGTCCACATGGCCGGCAATATAGCAACCCTCGAAATAGGAACGCCCGCGGTTGAGAAGGATAGTGTCTTGCCAGCCCAGGAGCCGACAGTTTCTAAAGACCACTCTGTCGCCGTCAACGCGCAGCGCCACGGCCTGAGCCACTGGCCCGGCCGCGTTCTCAATGGTAAGGTTTTCGGCCACAAAGTCATCGCCGTCTATGACGACCGTTGGCGTGCGGAATGTCCCAATGGGCTTGCCATCCAGGCCGATCATCTTGGCGTGCAGGTCGTAGGTGATGACCGTGGACTCGGGGGCAGCGCCTACCAGCCGGATGCACCCTCGTTCGCGCTGGACGTACACCAACTCGCGGTAGATGCCCGGCTTGACGAAGATGACCCAGCGCTTCGCAGGCGTGGCCGAGTGCGGCGCGGCCATGATCGCCTCCTGAATCGATGTGAACTGACCACTGCCGTCCGCGGCAACCACCGCATCGTACCGCAAAGACGAGAGGGTCCCCTCACCCGAGTCTTGCGAAAGCGCGGGGAGGGCAAGAGCCGCCAGAAGTACGGGGACCATGTTTCGTGTTATTCGCCTGGAGGCAGCTACGCTTCCACTGCGGTGCCCCCACCATGTGCACCCTCGGCCGTGGCCGGCATACGTACTGCCAATGCGTTGCACATCAACTCCTGTTCCTTTGCAAAAAGAAGAATGCTTCGACTCGTACTTCGGCGCTCGCAAGGCATTCCCTCAAGTGGGGTCCGTCTCTTCGGGTCCAGAAAGCCCGGGTCCGGGGATGGTCCGGCAATTCTCTGCCCTGGGAGGCTTTTCACGAGCCACCGGCGCCAGTGTTTTGCGTTGGACCCCGAGCGGCCAAAAAGCGGTCGTATGCCAACAGCCCCAGTATGGTCACTGCACCGATGCCGCTGAACAAGAGCCACAACGTACGGGGCTGGTGCAGGGTGTCCACAAAGTGCACGTAAAGGTGCGCGCCGAGGATTGCCCCGATGCTGCTGCCGATCACCCCGTAGAGGAAAATGTACCCCATGTAGGTGGCGACCCTCTCTTTGGGCGCCGTCGTGCCCACATAGGAAAAGAACTTTGGGTGAGCGGTCATTTCGCCGATGGAGAATATGATGATCCCCACGATAAAGACCCAGATGT
The DNA here is from genome assembly GCA_034506335.1 of candidate division KSB1 bacterium. Lineage (NCBI taxonomy): Bacteria > Pseudomonadati > Candidatus Zhuqueibacterota bacterium. Next base: position 12,184 of record JAPDPR010000030.1, on the reverse strand, counting down.
TGGTCGAGATGGCAAGGATCGCCATTCCCACCGTGCCCAGCAATATGCCGGCCACCATGGTGGGCAGCGCGCGCGTCTTCCGCACCACTGCGGAGACGACCAGCTGGAGCGCGATGATGGTTCCGGCGTTGATCACCGTCACGTGCTCCACGTCGAAAAACCAATTGATCCGCAAACCCACAGCGTGAAGAGCGCTATTGACCGCTCGATTCAGTGGGGAAGCGTCAACATAGTCGTGCACGTACCAGAGCACCGAGTCAAACATCTGGAAGTACAGGATCCAGAAACCCGAGTAGATGAGGATCATGACGAGAAACTTCAGGTTCGCACGCGCCCGTGCCAAGTCTTGATACTCTACGACGAGCAGGGAAAACACCGTGGTGTAGATGATGGTCACGACAATTCTGGTGAACAGCGAGAGGCCGGGCAGGACCCAGAGGAGGAGCCCTACCGCCGTGACCAACGCGGCGAGAATGCGCGTGCGCTCCCCCCGGGCGCGAAGGCTAAGGACGATGAGGCTCACCACCAGCAGCAGGCCTACGTAAAGAACGAAAAAGTTTCCCGTGCTCACATGCAGGGCCACACCCCCAGCAACCACTGCCACGGTGAGGAGGAGCGCCACTGCTGTCTGCCCGCCTCTCTGCCTCAGCATGGCAAAGAGGAGGACGAAAGGGCTGTAGATGATCTCAAAGGCGTTGGCGAGGGTCGTAAGGAGATTCGTTGTTGCCTTTGGGCGCGCAGGATCGCGAAAAGCCAGCAGGGTGGGAATAAGCATCGAACCTGTAGCCAGAGCCGAGGCAAGAATGACCGTGCGTGGGCCAAAGCTGTTCTTCAGGTACGGCACCAGAATGAGAGGGAAAAGGAATGCGCCGAGATTGATGGACCAGTAGTAGATGCCGAAGCCGAGGGAACTGGTGCGTTCGTCAGTGGTACGGGCGATGGTTCCGGAGATTATGGGCTTGAAGGCCCCGGCCCCTAATCCCATGACCACCAGCGCCACGAAGACCGCAGTGTAGGAGGTGACCTGGCTGGTCAGGAAGTAGCCCGTCCCCAACAGGGCAAAGGCCACCAGCAGGGTGCGTCGGTAGCCGAAACGGTCGGCGATGGCCCCGCTGAGAATCGGCAAGAAATAGAGCAGAGGCTGAATAGTCCCTTTGATGAGCCCTACTCCCTCCTTGGAAAACCCCAACTGCTCAGTCAGGTAGACCGAGAGGAAGCTCATCATGCCGTAATAGGCGCCCCGCTCGAAGAACTCAAAGACTATTGCCATCCAGAACGTGCGCGAGAACCTGGACAGCCGACCAGCTCCCTTGCCACTCATGACCGTTCCTTTCTCCCAGTCAGATGGATGACCATGCCGACACGCAGAGTGCCACCAGGGGACGGCGAGCACGCGCGCAGCCACCCCTTGCTTGCTGTACACGGAGAATGTTCTGTGCTCCATCGGCACCCAAGGTGGATTCTCCTCCTCCGCGTGGGCCACGCGCGCCGACTGCTCCGGGACCTCCGTTCTTTCCGTTCCTTGGATCCGACTATGGACAACGTGCTGATCTCGTTCTTCACAGTGGCCTCGGCGTGCTCGGTGGTCTGTGCGGCCGGAGGTCCCGCTCTTGCCTCATGCTACGAGACCACCAGGTCCGCAACTGCCCGGAACGTGTCGCGCAGCAGGGGGTAGAGGCTGCGATAGAGGCGGTAGTATCGCTCGTAGACGGCCGTGACCTCTGCCCTCGGTGTGGTCTCGCTGACCACGCGGATGGTGGCCTGGCATGCCTCAGGCACGGTGGCGTAGATGCCAGTACCCACGCCCGCCAGCAGGGCGACGCCGAAGGCCGGGCCCTCCTCCACGTTGATGCTGCTCACCGGGGCGCCAAAGACGTCCGCCTGGATTTGCCGCCAGAGGGCGCTTCTGCCTCCCCCGCCTGAGGCGCGAATCTGCCGCGCTTCGATGTGCTGCGCGCGCATGATCTCCAGTGAATCGCGCATGCCGAAGGTCACGCCCTCCAGCACGGCCCGCACCATGTGCGCCTTGGTGTGGCGCAGGCTCAAGCCGATGAACACCCCGCGCGCATTGGGATCAGGATACGGAGTCCGCTCGCCCGCCAGGTACGGCAGGAAAAGCAGCCCCTCTGCCCCCGGCGGCACCTGCGCGGCCGCAGCGGTCAGCAGTTCGTACACGTCGATACCCCTTTGCTTGGCTTCAACTATCTCCTCATGGCACAGGGCGTCCCTGAACCAGCGCAGGGAACCGCCGGCAGAGAGCATCACCCCCATCATGTGCCAGGCACCCGGCACCGCATGGCAGAACGTGTGCAGCCTGCCCTGCGGGTCCGTTTCCGGCTTGTCAGCGTAGGCGAATACCACCCCAGACGTCCCCAAGGTGGAGGAGATAACCCCCTTGCTCACCACGCCTGTGCCCACCGCTCCGGCTGCCTGGTCGCCCCCTCCCCCTACCACTGGTATCCCTTCGCGCAGACCCGTCTGCTCGGCCGCCACCCGACTCACCTTCGCCGTGGCAACCGGTGATTCCGCACACTCCGGAAGGAAATGGCGCGGGATGTCCAGGATCTCCAAGAGCTCCTTGGACCACCTACGGTTCTTGACGTCGAAGAGAAGCGTCCCCGAGGCGTCGGAGACTTCGGTGGCAAAGGTGCCGGTTAGGCGAAAGCGCACATAGTCCTTGGGCAAAAGGATGGTGCGCACGCGCTCGTAGTGATGCGGCTCATTCTTGCGCAGCCAGAGGATCTTGGGCGCAGTGAAGCCGGTGAGGGCGGGATTGCTGGCCAGTTCCATCAGGCGGGTGGCGCCCACGCGCGAGGTAATCTCCGCGCACTCTTCGCCCGTGCGCTGGTCGTTCCACAGGATTGCCGGCCGTATGACCCGGTGATGTTCGTCCAAGAACACCGCCCCGTGCATCTGCCCGGAAAGCCCAATACCGGCAATCTGTGCGGCTGCACCCGGTACCTTGGCCAACACTTTCCCCACGCCGGCGCACACTGCGCGCCACCAATCTTCCGGGTCCTGTTCTGACCAGTTCGGTCGAGGGGTGTGAAGCGGATACTCCTCGGTGGCTGAGGCCATCACCGTGCCGTCTTCGGCGATGAGCAGGGTCTTGGTGCCCGTTGTGCCTACGTCAATGCCCATTAGGTATGCCATGGCGTGCCTCCTCATCTGCGTTTGTCCCCAACCTGTTCTCAGGGTTTGCCCCTGGTAGGAGGTGGATAACGGTGATCTCGGGTCGACAGAGAAAGCGAAAAGGAACGAAGGCGTTCCCAATGCCCCGGTTCACGTACAGTTTGGTGGTGCCAAAGCTGAAAAGGCCGGCGGCGTAACGTCTGCCCAGGAGCGTTTGGGCGTACAGCGCTCCTACAAGGGGCAGGCGGACCTGGCCGCCGTGCGTGTGGCCGGCAAGCACCAGGTCAATGCCCAGGTCCTCCGCCGGCCGCACCATATCCGGTGAGTGCGCCAGCAGCAGCGTGAAGGCTTCATGCGGGATGCCATGCGCCGCCGCTCGTATGCCCTCGCGCTCAAGTGCAAAGTCCAACCACCCCTCTGGGTCTGGGCCGCTGTGACATGATGGTGCAGCCAGCAACAGACTGTCCCGCCTCGTGTCCACCACGCGCAGATCCTTGAAGCGCCTGAGCCCCTCCCCATGGCTCCACAGGCCCACGGTACCGCGCGTGAGTCGCGCCCGGCAGGTGTCCACCAAGACGAGCTGCCAGCTCAGGGGCTCGGGATAACCTTCTTCCCAGGCCTTGGCCTTGACCACGGTGCGATCCTCCAGGGACTCTGCTTGGAGGCGAAACCTGTACCACTTCTCCGGCTCCATGGAAAAGGGAATAGTGACCGGATTCACGGGTGAACCGTGGGCGTCCAAGCGAATGCCGGACAGGCCTTCGCGCCAGCGGAGGCGGTAGAAGCGGTCCTCGCCGCTGCCAAAGGCAGAGTAGACCGTCACTCCCACGCCCGCCTCGCCGGAACCGGAATAGCTCATTGCACCGGTACATTCGTAGTTCTGCCAGTCCCTGCTCCCTGGTCCCACGTAGTGGGAGTACGCGTTGTCCAGTGACCGGCCAGCCCGCATCAGGCAGGTGCCGTCGTGGCGTTCGACGGTGAAATCAGCATAGAGCGCAGGGTGGAAGGAAAAAAAGTCCGCGCCCAGGACGTAGAGCGGCACACTGTTCACCTCGACGCGCTGATGCTGATTGCAGAGCACGGTGGCACCGGCTGCGCGCAGGGCATCCAGCACCGTGTTGTTGAGTTCCTTCTGCGCCACCAGCTCGTTGTTGCCGCGCACGACAAAGACCCCGTGCGGGGCCTTGAGGAGCCCGACGAATCGGGCCACGCTGGCCAAGGTCGAGTGCAAGAGCTGGGAGTGCTCTTTGGCCAGCCAGCGCGAGGAGCCAATGAGGTCGCCGGTAATGACCACCAGGTCGGGGGCGAAGCTGTTTGTTACATGTGCCACTTTTTGGTAGAAAGGGGTGAGGGTGCGCATGTGCAGGTCGGAGAGCTGCACGATGGTGATCGGCTGCTGTGCAGGCGCCAGTTTTGGGCTCTGGAGGTAGAGGTGGGTTACCTGCAGGCGAGTTGGTTCAATCCAGCGGGCGTAGAGCAGCAGGAGGAGAAGGAGGATGCCCACCGCTAGGATGGTGCACCCGGCTGCCCTGCGGGTTGTCCTCGACCCTCGTTTCCCGTTGCCGCCCATCACGATTCGCGCGACCTCCATGCCTTGGCGATTGTGCCGTGGCTGCAAATTTACACAGAACGCGGGAAAGAGGCAATCGGTTTTTCCGGGGGGTGCGCACTTGTGTATGCGCTGCCGTGGGGGAAGCCGCCCTGCGCCTAATGGTGCGGGGTTGGAGTGCAACGCCTTTATGCGTTGCGGGGTGGGGAGGGCTGGAGTGCAGTGCCTTTATGCACTGCGGGGGCGGGGGCCTGCCCCGCTGCCCCTCACGCGTCTTGGGCCCGCGCCCCGTTTCACACCTCCCGGCTTCCCTCCCTCCGCGCGCCGTCTGGCGACGGCGCAGCGCCGCATAAAGGCGGCGCACTCCGGGCGTACCTTGTCGGCAGTGGTGGTGGAGCCCAACCCCGCCAATGTTTTCCCCTTGTTTTGCCACACGAATTTTCGTATATTTTGCCGCCTCGGCGAGGAATGGCACCACGGTGAGCGTAGCTCAGCTGGATAGAGCACTAGGCTGTGGCCCTGGTGGTCGCGGGTTCGAATCCCGTCGCTCACCCCAATGATTGGGCTCGCCGCCCTCATCGCGCGGCAGCCAGCGCCGTCCCCTTCGTCTAGTGGTCAGGACTCAGGATTTTCGATCCTGCAACAGGGGTTCGACTCCCCTAGGGGACGCTCAAGACGGGCGAGAAAAGAACCGTGCCCGCCACGGCATCTCGCCCTTTTTTCTTACGGCACAAGAGAGCCCCCGCCTTGGACCCTGCGACCGGTGAGCACTGGAAAGGCGACACGTGGCAAGTTCGATAGCAAGAGAACCGCTGCTTGAACAGTTCACCCTCCACTTCGGTGCGCCACCACAGGTGCTGGTGCGCGCTGCTGGCCGCGTGAACCTCATCGGCGAACACACCGACTACAACGACGGCTTTGTGCTGCCGGCAGCTATTGACCGGCACATCTACTTTCTTGCTCGGCGACGAGCAGGTGCAAAGGTGCGTGCCTATGCCGCCGAGTTCGACGAGCTTGCCACGTTTCCCGTCCAGCAGGAACGGCCCGACAAGCCACACCACTGGAGCGTCTACCTCATCGGGGTGCTGCAACTCCTGCAAGCGCGGGGCGTAGCGCTGGACGGATTTGACGTCCTCATTGCCGGCAATCTGCCGCGGGCGGCGGGACTGAGCTCCTCTGCGGCTCTTGAGGTCGGGATGGCCTCTCTGGTTCAGGCACTGTACCCATTCAGGATGCAAGAGCTGGAGCTCATCAAACTGGTACAGCAGGCCGAACACCAGTTCGCGGGCACCAAGTGCGGGATCATGGACATGTTCGTCTGCCGGCTCGGTCGCCGCGACCACGCCCTTTTCCTGGACTGCCGTTCTTTGGACTATCGGCTGGTGCCGCTGCAGCTGCGTGAGAGTGCATTGGTCATCTGCGACAGCAAGAAGAAGCGCGGCCTGGCTTCCTCCGCTTACAACGAGCGCCGCGCCCAGTGTGAAGAAGGTGTGCGTCTGATTCGGCAGTGGCTGCCGGAGGTCAGGGCCCTTCGCGACGTCAGTGTAGAGCAGTTTGCCGAGTTGAGCGGGCGCCTGCCGGAGGTGGTGAGGCGACGCTGCGAGCACGTGGTGCGGGAAAACGCCCGCGTGCTGGATGCTGTCCGTGCGCTGGAGGGGGGCGACCTGAGCCACTTTGGCCGGCTGATGGTCCAATCGCATGAGAGTTTGCGCGACCTTTACGAGGTGAGCTGTCCAGAGTTGGACACCCTGGTGGAGAGCGCCCTGGCAGTTGACGGCACGCTGGGTGCCCGCCTGACCGGAGCGGGATTCGGTGGGTGCACCGTCAATCTGGTGCGCACGGACGCCGTCGAGGCGTTTCGCGAGCGGGTGTGCAGCGACTATGTCCGACGCTTTGGTCGTGAGCCCGGCATTCTGGTCTGCCGCGCCGACGATGGCGTGCAGGTGGAGTGGCTTTGACAAAGGAATTGGCGGAGAAGCGCACAGCATGGCCGAGACCCCGGGTAAGAGGATTGTGGTTGTGGGCAGTTCCAATACCGACCTTGTGGTGCGCTGCCCTCGGGCACCGGCGGCAGGCGAGACGGTGCTGGGGAGCGGCTTTTTCATCGCGGCCGGCGGCAAAGGGGCAAATCAGGCGGTCGCTGCGGCACGCCTTGGGGCGGAGGTCTGGTTCGTCGCGCGCGTGGGGGATGACCTCTTCGGCAGGCAGGCCATCGCCGGCCTCACTGCCGAGGGCGTACACTGCGACTTTGTAGCAGTGGACCCGACCTACCCCTCCGGCGTGGCCCTCATTGTGCTGGAAGAACAGGGACAAAACCGCATCGTGGTGGCTTTGGGCGCGAATGAACACCTGACCCCTGCGGACGTGGACAAAGCGCGCACGGTGCTTGCCAGTGCCGGTGTGTTACTGGTGCAATTGGAAACGCCGCTGGAAACGGTTCTACATGCCGTGGATATGGCAGCCAGAGCGGGCGTGCCGGTCATCCTCAATCCGGCACCGGGGCGGCCTCTGCCTGCAGAGCTGTTGCCTATGGTAAGCATCATCACCCCCAACGAGAGCGAAGCGGAGCTGCTCACGGGCGTGAGGGTGAGTGGTGGCGCGCACGTGCGTGAAGCCGCCGTTCGCCTCCATCGGACAGGCGTCAAGAACGTCATCATCACCCTTGGCGCCAAAGGAGCCTTCTTTTTCGACGGCAGCGATGGCGTTTTGGTGCCCGGTTTCCCGGTGAAGGCAGTGGACACGACTGCCGCAGGCGATGCGTTCAACGGTGCGTTAGCCGTAGGATTGGTGCAAGGCCTAGCGTTGCCTGATGCGGTGCGCTACGCGAATGCGGCTGCCGCCTTGGCAGTGCAGACGCTGGGAGCGCAACCCTCACTGCCGCGCGCTGCCGAGGTGGAGGCCTTCCTGGCCGGACATTGAATTGCTAGCAATGTGAGCGAGGATACATATGAGTCTGGCGCTGAACGCGATCATGATTTTTTTCTTCCGAATCATCGACGTCAGTCTTGGCACGATTCGGATGATCTTCATCATCCAGGGGCGGCGCATCGTGGCGGCCCTCATTGGTTTCGTGGAGGTCACTATCTTCCTGGTGGCCATCTCCAAGGCCATCTCCGGGATGCACAACATCATAAGCGTCATCGCCTATTCAGGAGGCTTTGCGTGCGGGACCTTGCTGGGGATCACTATCGAGCATAAACTGGCGTTGGGGTGGTCACACATCCGCATCATCTCGCAGCGTTTTTCGCGCCAGATTGCGACTGCGTTGCGCGAGGCAGGGTTCGGGGTGACGGTGGTTCCGGGAGAAGGGATGAAAGGGCCGGTGGAGTTGGTCTATACCACGGTGCGCCGCAAGCAGAGCAGACAGGTGATCAAGACCGTGGAGAGCATCGATCGGGATGCCTTCATCACTCTGCACGACTCGCGGCACATCTTTCGAGGTCACATAGCGGCCAACAAGAAGAAGTAACGCGCTGGTTTTCGTATGGGCCCCGTACAGGGAGGGCACCGGCTCGGTGTCTTTCGGATGGCTCACGAAAGAGGGAGTATGCCAAGACCAAAGCGAAGGAAGCGGGGGTGGCACGACTGGTTTGCCTTGTGGGCGCGGCGTTTCCGCACAGTTGCCAGCGTGGCAATAGTCATTTTTGTGCTCTGCTACGTGCTCGGCGCCTTTGTCCGCATCGGCAAGTCAAGCGGTAGCTATGTGCAGGCGGGCGGCGCGGTGGCCACGCTGGTGGGTGGGGCGAATCTACTGCGTGCGGCTTTGCTGCGACGGCGGCGCTCAGTGTTCTGGGCCATGGCCCTTCTCCCCATACTCTTTGTGGCAGGAATCGTGGAGTACTACATCATCTGCCACCGAGATCTCTATTGGATTATCCTCGCCCTGCTGGCAGTGGCAGTGGCGCTCAACGTCTACGAATTTGCTTTGAGCCTGCGCGCTGTCTGGCGCGGCGAGGCCGTGTCGCGCGAAAGCACGCTGGCGCAGTTTGCCTTTCTTTACGTTACCACCGTGCTCAGCTACACCTTGCTCTACACCATCCTTGACCCGCACGTGCCGCATCGCCTGTTCAAGATGGAGGCCAGCATCGACCCGCTCTTGGACTTTTTGTACCTGAGCGTGATCACGGCCACCACGGTGGGCTACGGGGACATTGTGCCGCTCACTGCCGGCGCCAAAATGCTGATCATGTCGCAAACCATCATCTGCTACCTGTTCCTCTCCATACTTATCGGCCTCATCGTGAGCTGGACAAGCAGCTACCGGGGCCGGCGGTCCTCCCAAACGCATTCTCGGTAAGAGGTGCCGGCAGTCGCGGCGGTGCCCGTGCGCCGGCATCGGTCGAGATTTACGCCTTGATTATCTGGCGAGTTTTGGCTAAATTCACACAGGAGAATTCCGTGCAGGTGGTGCACAGCCGGTAAGTCGAAGCGATGAGCCTTTTTGAGCCAGAACCCGAATCAGCTCCTGTCTCGCCAGAGGCGCCTCTTGCCGACCGGGTGCGGCCGAGGACCCTTGCCGAGTTTGTGGGGCAGGCGCACCTTGTTGGGGAGGGCAAGGTGCTACGCAGGGCCATCGAGCGCGATGAGCTGATGTCGATGATCTTCTGGGGGCCGCCCGGCGTGGGGAAAACTACGTTGGCGCGTATTATCGCTCGCGAGACGCATTGCAGCTTTTTCTCCCTCAGCGCGGTGACCTCGGGTGTGGCAGAGGTTCGTGCCGTCATCGACAAGGCGCGGCAATTGCGGACGCGCAGCGGCAGGCGTACCATTCTCTTCATTGATGAAATCCACCGCTTCAACAAGGCGCAGCAGGATGCGCTGCTGCATGCGGTTGAGGACGGGACCATCCTCCTCATTGGTGCCACGACCGAGAACCCCAGTTTCGAGGTCATCCCCCCGTTGTTGTCGCGCTGCCGGGTTTACAAGATGGAGCCCCTCACGGAGGCGGAATTGGATGCGGTGCTAGTGGGGGCACTCCAGCGGGATGAGGAGCTGAGTCGGTTGCGCATTACTTTCGCGGAGGGGGCGCGTCAGCTCCTGCTGCAGCTTTCGGCGGGCGATGCGCGTGTGGCGCTGAACGCCCTGGAGCTGGCGGTTCGGCTGGCGCCTGCAAAGGAGGGGCATGTCACCATCACCCGCGAGCTCATCGAGGAGGCAATGCAACGGCGCACCCTCCTTTATGACAAGAAAGGCGACTACCACTACGACACCATCTCGGCCTTTATCAAGAGCGTGCGGGGATCGGACCCAGATGCCGCGCTTTACTGGCTGGCGCGCATGCTGGAAGGGGGGGAGGACCCGCTCTTTGTGGCGCGCCGGCTGATTATTCTCGCCTCAGAGGACATCGGCAACGCCGACCCCCATGCGCTGATGGTGGCCACCTCGGCCTTCCAGGCAGTACACGCCGTGGGCATGCCGGAGGCCCGCATCATCTTGGCCCAGGCCACGACCTACCTGGCTTCTGCGCCGAAGAGCAACGCCTCCTACCTCGCGATCGAGGCAGCCACTGCCGATGTGCGCCAGGAACAGCCCGGCTCTGTGCCCTTGCACCTGCGTAACGCCCCCACCCAGCTCATGCGCCAATTTGGCTATGCCGCCGGCTACCACTACCCTCACGACCATGGCGGCTTTGTGGAACAGGATTACTTCCCCAAGGAAATAGGACCTCGGGTGTACTACAAGCCCACCGATAACGGCGTGGAAAAGCGTATCAGGGAACGGCTCGAACAGCTGTGGCCCAAACGTCGGCGCAGGAGCGAGTGACCTGTTATGTCGGCGTGGCGGCATACACCGCGACTGTTGTGCTTGTCGTGCTTGGTCGCTCTTGCTGCAATAGGTCACCTCCAGGCCTCAGCAGCGGGCGTTTGCCTTTGCCCTGCCTCTCAAGATACCGTACCTGCCCGTCGTGCGCGAGCGGAACTGGACACAACGATCCACTACGAAGCGCAGAGCGTGGACAACCTGGTGGAAGAGAGAATCACCTACCTCCTTGGGGATGCGGTGGTCCGCTACCGCACCATGACCCTGCGCGCAGAGAAGATCACGGTGGAGTGGGACAAGAATCTGCTCACCGCCGAAGGTGTGCCGGACACCGTTTTGGTCCCGTCCGCGAATCCGGGCGACTCGGTGCGGGTGGTGCGGTGGCGAGGATTGCCTACCCTTATCAGCGATGGCGAGACGATGACCGGCTTTAAGATGGTGTACAACACCGCCACTGACAAGGGGATTGTGGTACGAGGACGGACAGAATTCGAGGGCGGATTCTATGGCGGTCAGCAGATCAAGAGGGTCGGAGGGAATGTGTACAACGTGTCCCACGGCGAGTTCACCACCTGCGACCTGACCGATGACGCGCACTACCATTTCTACTGCCGGCGGATGAAGATGATACCCAACGACAAGGTGGTTGCCCAGGGGCTGGTCATGTACCTTGGGCGCATTCCTGTCCTCGGCTTCCCGTTTGCAGTCTTTCCGCACAGGAAAGGGCGGCAGAGCGGTTTTCTCATGCCGCGCTACGGCTACAGTGCGCGCGAAGGGAACTATCTCCGTGGGCTCGGCTATTACTGGGCGCCCAACGACTACTTCGACGCCCAGGGAACCGTTGACTACTTCGAGCGGAGCGGTCTGTTCTTTCAGGCAGGCATGAACTATGCCGTGCGCTACGTGATGCGAGGCTGGGTGAACGGCTCCATTACTCGCAAGGACTTTACCTACGGGATTCGCCAGCGGCGGTGGGACCTGCAGGTGCAGCATGCGCACGAGATCGATCCAACGTTGCGGATTTCTGCTGCGGGCTATTTTGTCAGCGATGGCTCATTCTACCGCGATTTGAGCACCAATCTTGATGCTCGCCTGACGCGCCAATTGCGCTCTAACGCCACCCTGAGCAAGACATGGCGCAATGGCAAGGTGGGGCTGACGGTGAACGCCTCGCACGTGCGGGATTTGCAGACTGACGAGACCACCCTCAGCCTGCCCCAGGCGAGTCTTTACGTGGCACAGGGGCAGTTTTTCCCGCCTGCCACTACCGGCCGGGGGCGAATGGAGACCCGTCGGGGGGTGAAAGAGGAACTCCGTTGGTACCAGGCCATCTACTACTCCTATTCATCCAACCTGATGAACACCGAGGTCACCCGCAAGTGGCAAGGCGTCGAGACAAAGACGGTGAACCGCCGTCTTGCCCACAACATTGGACTCTCAATGAACAATCCGGGCAAGCTCTTTGGTTGGCTGGGGCTCAGTCAGTCGCTGAGCATCAATGAGGACTGGTTTGACCGTACGACCGACTACTTTCTCATCGATTCTACCAACAGCATTGGCACGCGCGAAAGGCGAGGCTTCGCTGCCCGCCATGTTTTTTCTTACAGCCTCTCCGGGCACACTAAACTGTACGGTCTGTTCACGCCCAACGTGTTCGGCGTGAAGGCTGTGCGCCATGTGGTCACGCCCACGCTGTCGTTCTCCTATCAGCCCGACTTTTCTCAGGCAAAGTGGGGCTACTAC